>NZ_JAQYXB010000637.1:0-212229 GCF_036322405.1 Streptomyces sp. SP17BM10
CCAAAAGACGCGGGGCCGGCCTGAGCCTCTACCAAGTCGTCCGCGAGCTCCAGATCCTTCTGGCGACCTGGGCCGGCGCCTGCCCCACCTGCCACCGCGACATACCCACACGAAAACAGACCTGACCAAGCCCTACTAGTGTCCTGCGCCAGAAGTTAAGCAAGCGCTGGACCGCTCCCAGCCCGTGCTGCCGATGATGCCGGGCATGCCCGAGCGACGCACCCACGACTACCTGCGGCACGGCATCACCAGCCTGTTCGCCGCCTTCGACATCGCCGACGGCACCGTCATCGGCGAACTCCATCGCCGCCACCGGGCCATCGAGTTCAGGAAGTTCCTGGTCACCATAGACAAGGCCGTCCCGCGCGAACTCGACGTGCATCTGGTGTGTGACAACTACGCCACCCACAACACCGCCGAGATCCGGACCTGGCTCGCCAAACACCCGCGCTTCCATGTCCACTTCACTCCGACCGGCTCCTCCTGGCTCAACCAGGTCGAGCGCTGGTTCGGCCTGCTGAGCTGACCGACAAACTCATCCGCCGCGGCGTCCACACCTCCGTCCAGGCCCTGGAGGACGACATCAAGGCCTGGATCACGACCTGGAACGACAACCCCCGGCCCTTCACCTGGACCAAGACCGCCGACGAGGATCGAGGGCGTGTTCGCCGGTCGTCCGGCCCGCTTCGAGGTCCTACAGCACCCGCGGCCGACGCCGCCGATGACGCTCCTACGGGCGCGGCCCGACGTAACCCGCCCGGGCCCGCATGCGCAGCGGCTCCTCGCGGTACTCCTCCACCGCGTGGGCCAGCCAGCCCGGGGTGCGGGCCACCGCGAAGACCACCTCGCCCGCCTCCGCCGGGAACCCCGCCGTCAGGGCCATGGCGGCCAGGGCGAGGTCGATGTTGGCCCGCAGCTCCGGCCGCCCGGCCGGGCCCGCGGCCGCCTCCACCTCGGCGACGGCCGCCACCACGGCCGCACCGCCGTCGAGGTGACGGACCGCGTCCAGCAGCGCGACCGCGCGGGGGTCACCCTCGGGGTACAGGCGGTGGCCGAGCCCGGGGATCGGCCGGCCCGTGCGCAGGTAGTCGGAGACCACCGGCACGGCACCGCCGGCCAGCACCTCGGCCAGCATCCGGTGCGCGAGCGGGCTGGCCGCGCCGTGCAGCGGGCCGTCGGTGGCGCCGAGCCCGGCGGAGACCACGGCGTAGGGATGGGCCCGCGCCGACGCCGCCAGCCGGGCCGCCACGGTGGAGACCGCCAGCTCGTGGTCGATCAGCAGGACCAGGGCGCGGTCCAGGCAGGCCAGTGCCCGCGGTGTGGACGCCGCCGTGGCCAGGCGGCTCCACAGCCGTGCGGCCAGCGAAGCGTCGGGGCCCGGGGCGGGATCGGGCGCGGTGCGCGGCAGCGCCTCGACCATCCCGGCGATCAGCGCCGCCCCGGCGGCGTGGACGGTCTGCTCGCGCAGGTCGAAGCGCAGCGGGTCGAGCGCGGCGGCGACGGTGGCCGAGATCCGGAGCCGATCGGGCAGCCGGATCCCGTCGGGCAGCGCGGCGGCGGCGCGGGCCAGCGCCTCGGCCGTGGCGGGCGGCACCCGCAGCTCCACCGGGGCGTCGGCGCCCAGTCCCCAGAGCCAGCCGATCGCGGCCTCGAACCCGCACCGGGAGGCCAGCTCGACGGCGTCCCGGCCGCGGTAGTACAGCCGGCCGTCCTCGATCAGCGTCAGCCCCGTCCGCACCGTGACCGGTTCGCTCCCCCACGACGCGGCGGACGCTCCACCCGCCGCCGGGCGCACCGGAGCCCGGCGGCCCCGGGCGGCCAGCTCGGCCACCTCGCGGGCGTCGAAGGTGCTGCCCTTGCCGCCCGGGGCGCGCTCACTGCTGAGCTGCCCGCGGCTGGCGTAGGCGTACACCGTCTCCACCTTGACGCCGAGCCGCTCGGCGACCTGCTGGGTGGTCAGGCGTTCGGCCATGGTCTGCCCTCGTCCTCCGGTCGGGTACCTGTGCCCCGTGTTCGCACGTCGTGATGACGATCCACAGTATTCCACATTGATTTCAATCAACGTTGACAACATGGATCAACAGTCGGAGAGTACAGAACGTCGTCGGAAACACGCACGAAGTCGCACGAGAAGGGCCACTGCCATGCCGAACACCACCGAGATCGAGGTCCCCCGCGGCCTCAAGGGCGTCGTGGTCACCGAGACCGAACTCGGCGACGTCCGCGGACTGGAGGGCTTCTACCGCTACCGCCAGTACTCGGCGATCGACCTCGCCGAACAGCGCACCCTGGAGGACGTCTGGCACCTGATGCTCCTCGGCGCACTGCCCGACGCGCCCGGCCGCGCCGCCTTCCTCGCCCGCACCACCCCGCTGCGCCGCCTGCCCGACGCACTGCGCCCGCTCCTGCCCGCGCTGGCGACGAGCACCGCGCACGGCGGCCCGCTCGGCGCGCTCGGCGCCGCGCTCACGGTCGCCGCGGCCGACCGGGGCGTCCGGCCGCTCTACGACACCGCGCCCGAGCAGCGGGTCGAGGACGCGCTGTTCGCCACCGCGCTCGTCCCCACCATCCTCACCGCGCTCCAGCGGCTGCAGCAGGGCGAGCAGCCGATAGAGCCGCGCGACGACCTCGGCTACGCGGCCAACTACCTCTACATGCTGACCGGCGAGGAACCCGAGCCGGCCAAGGCCAGGGCGATCGAGCAGTACCTGATCTCCACCGTCGACCACGGCTTCAACGCCTCGACCTTCACCGCCCGCGTGATCGCCTCCACCGGTGCCGACCTCGTCGCCTGCCTGGTCGGCGGCCTCGGCGCGCTCTCCGGGCCGCTGCACGGCGGGGCGCCGAGCCGCGCCCTCGACACCCTGGACGCGATCGGCACCCCGGAGCGGATCGACGGCTGGATCCGCGAGCACGTGCTCGCCGGCGACCGGATCATGGGCTTCGGCCACGCCGTCTACCGCACCGAGGACCCCCGCTCCCGCATGCTGCGCGGCGTCGCCGAGTCCTTCGGCGGGGAGCTGGTCGACCTCGCCGTCCAGGTGGAGGCCCGGGTCGAGGCGATCCTGGCCGAACTGAAGCCGGGCCGTGAGCTCCACACCAACGTCGAGTTCTACGCGGGCGTGGTGATGCACCTGTGCGGCCTGCCGCGGGAGATGTTCACCCCCACCTTCGCCGCGGCCCGGGCGATCGGCTGGAGCGCCAACATCCTGGAGCAGGCCGCCGACCCCAAGATCATCCGCCCGGCCGCCCGCTACACCGGGCCGTCGGCGCCGCAGCCGCTGCCGACGGCCTGAAGCGGCGCGTTGGGCCGGCGGGCGGGGCCTCTTGGTCACTCCGGGAGGCCCCGCCCGCGTCGTCCCTAGGCGCCGGCCGCCGCGGAGCGCGGCGATTGATGAGGCGATTCAGGCATGCCGACGAAACTCACCTCCGCGTCGACGGGCCTCGGTTGCCTCGCGGCATCGACGGAACCGGGCCCGTGGACGGTGAGGTCGAAGTCCCGGTGCGCCTTGGCGTCCAGCGCGAACGGCAGGTGGACGCGGCCGTCCCGGACCATCCCCCGCACCGCACCACGGCTCAGGCCGAGCCCGAGCATGAGCAGCCGCTCGACGCGGACCGGCGCGGGCAGGTCGAAGCGGACCAGCACCGTGAGCGGCGTGGGGTCGTCGAGGGCGTAGAGGGGCGTACGCGTCTCGACCTCCGACGTGCCCGTCCAGTCGAGGCGGTACCCGTGCTTCGTCGCGAGCGACGCGCTCATCGTCAACTCCCGGACCACGCCGGGGTCGTTGTTCTCGAACGCCACCAGGCGGGCGGGTTCGAGCGACGACACGTGGACGCGTTCGTGGACGGGCACCTTCGAGGTCCGGTCGCACGACGCGCAGCTCAGGAGCAGCCAGACGTCGAGCAGCTTCCCGCTCGCGTTGACCCGGATCTTCCCCGAAGCCCGGTGCCGCGCACCGGAACAGTCCGGGCAGGGCCGGACGACGGTGGGCAGGGCGGACTGACGCACGGCCCACAGGGCCTTGCGGTTCGTATTCATGACAGTGCTTGCTTTCAGGACGACCGGGAGCACGGGCAGGCCGAGCCGCAGGTCCCGGACATGACGGATGCACACGTGGGCGCGGGTCGTGGCCCCGAGGCCGAGTGGTCAGGCCGGGGGGCCAACCCGCGCGACGGGTTGGTGACAGCTACGTGGCAACCGCTACTTGTCCATGCGCCCGATCCTGAGCGATGCCGCACCCGTCCGGCAACCGGTTTTCCTTCGGACGGTCAGCGGTCCGGGCGGCCGGGGACGCGCACGGCCAGGAGGGCGACGTCGTCGTCGTTGTCCGGGGGACGGACCCGCTCCAGCAGGCGGTCGCAGAAGGAGCCGAGGGCGTGGTGCGCGAGCGCGGCGGCGTGGCGCCGCAGCCGGGTGAGGCCGGGTTCGATGCCGTCGGCCCGGGATTCGACCAGGCCGTCGGTGTAGAGCAGGAGGGTGGAGCCCGGCGTCAGCCGCACGGAGGCGTCGCCGCGGGTGACGGGCACACCGGTACCGAGGAGCAGTCCGCGCTGGGCGTCGAGGTACTCGGTCCGCCCGTCGGACGTCACGAGCAGGGGCGGCGGGTGGCCGGCGTTCGTCCAGGTCCACGTCCAGCCCTCGTCCGGCTCCGGAACGAGGTGGCCCAGGAGCACGGTGGCCGTGGTCGGGTCGGCGAGGCGGCCCATGGCGTGATCGAGCCGGTCGACCGCGCCGCTGGGCCGGTGCCGGTGGGACCAGGCGAGGGCGCGCAGCATGTTGCGCAGCTGCGCCATGCCCGCAGCGGCTTCGAGGTCGTGGCCCACGACGTCGCCGACGACCAGGGCCGTGGCACCGTCGGGCAGGCCGAATGCGTCGTACCAGTCGCCCCCGACCTGGGAGGCGTCCGGCGCGGACTCGTAGGCGGCGTGCAGTTCCACCCCGGGCACGTCGGGGAGGCGGGGCAGCAGGTGGCGCTGCATCGTCTCGGCGACCCGGCGCTGGCGCTGGTACAGGCGCGAGTTGGAGATCGCCAGCCCCGCGCGGCGGGTGATGTCCTCCAGCAGCGACAGGTCCCGGGTGGCGAACGGCACGGGGTTGCCGCCGCGCCCCAGTGTGAGGGCGCCGAGGACCTCCCGGGCCCCGCGGATCGGGGCGATGGCCGCCGAGTGCATCCCGGTGGCCGCGAACAGTTCGCGCTGGACGACGGCGATGCCGGAGTCGGGCTCTCCCCGGTAGAGCTGCGGACCGGCCAGCGAGGCGGCGCCGCCGCGCAGGGCACGCGACAGCGGCAGCTGCGACCGCGCCGTGACCGCGGGGATCGGCCCCTCCAGCTCCGGGTGCCGGACCGCCCCGCCGGGCCGGCACTCGACCACCCGGGCGCGCCGGACGTCGCCGGCGTCGTCGACGAGGTCGACCACGACCCAGTCGGCCAGGCGCGGCAGGACCAGCCCCGCCAGCCGGTCGAGGGTCTCCCCCTCGTTCATGGTGGACGTCAGCGACGTGGTGGTCTCGGCGAGCAGCGCGAGCCGTTCGAGCTCCGACAGCGAGCCCGGGGCCCGGACCGTCACGTCGTCCGCGCTCGGGTGGAACAGCACCAGCGTCGCCGTGCCGTCCTCCCCGGGAGCCGGGGTGGCGGTCCAGTGCACGGGCAGCAGCCGGCCGTCGCCGCGCTGGAAGAACACGGCCGAGCCGCTGCACGCGGCGCGGGACAGGACCGCGTCCATGAGCGGGCACTGCGCCCGCGGGCCGGTGCTCCCGTCCGGGCCGCGGTGCAGCAGGTCGTGGTGGTCGCGGCCGAGCACGTCCGCACGGTTCAGGCGCAGCAGCCGTAGGGCCCGGTCGTTCGCGGCGACGATCCGCCCGGCGCCGTCGACGACGTAGCCGCCGAGGTCGCCGAGGTCCGGCGCCACGGGTGACGGCGCGACCGGCGCCGGCTCCTGCTCTAACACGGGGTGCACCCTTCACGCGTCGGACGGACACGCACATCGGACGGAGAGGTCGGAAAGGGTACCGCAGGACGTCATCGGGGCGCAGGAGCGACGGGGCGTCCCGGGGCCGGCGCCGTGCGGGTCAGGCGGTCTCGTCGACGATCAGGGCGATCAACGCGGCCCGGCCCCCGCGGCGAAGGGCCCGCCGCTGCCGGACGGCGCCGTTGCCGTCCCGGTGGAGGCGTTCGAGCAGGAACGCGGCCCGGTCGCGGTCCCCGGTGGCCGCCAGCGCTTCGTCGACCCGGGCGAGCAGGGCCGCGGCCACCTGCCGCGCCGGCGCCGGGCGGCCGGTGAGCGGGGCGTGCAGCACGCCGGTCGTCCCGTGCCGGGCGGCGTGCCAGACCGCGGCCTGGAGGTGCTCGGGCTGGAGGTGCTCGGGCGGTCCGGACGGCTCGGCAGCCCCGGACCCCGAGTCCTCGGGCTCGGGGAACGGCCGCTGCGCGGCCGTGACGGCGCGGGCGCACAGGCCCCGGACGAGCCCCGCGAGCAGGACCGCCTCGTCGACGGTGAGCTGCACGTCCATGGCACGGACCTCCACCGTCGGGTACCGCTCGGACAGCCGGACCTGCCAGTACAGCTGTCCGGTGTCCGCGATCAGCCCCCGGTCCACGAGGGCGTGGATGCGGCGGTCGTAGTCGGCGGCGCCGGCGAACTCGGGCGGCGGGCCCGAGGCCGGCCACCGGTTGTTGACGACGGTGCGCCAGCTGGCGAAACCGGTGTCCCGGCCGTGCCACAACGGCGAGTTCGCGGCGAGCGCGGTCAGGACGGGAAGCCAGGGCCGCAGACCGTTCATCACCCGCACCCCCGTGGGGCGGTCCGGGACGCCGACGTGGACGTGCATGCCGTTGATCAGTTGCTCGTCGACCAGGGCCGGTGCGGCGCGCCGGAGCCTCAGGTAGCGGGGACTGGGGGTGACCGGCACGCCCAGACGGTCCGTGAAGGGCACGGAACCGGTCGCCGCCAGCCGGCACCCGCACCCCCGGGCGGCCTGCGCGAGGCAGTGGCGCAGGCGCAGCAGGTGCCCGCCGACCTCGTCGAGGGTGTGGCACACCGGGGTCGCCACCTCGATCTGGGCCTGGCTGAGCTCCCGTTGGACCTCGCCCGCGGTCAGGGCGCGTTGCCGGCCCGCGGCCGCCTGGACGTCGGCCGCACGCGCCACGGGCACGCCGGTGGCCGGATCGATGAGGACGTACTCCTCCTCCACGCCGATGGTGAGCACGCCGCACGGCTACCCGCCGCGCACGCGCCGAACCGCCGACCGGCGCAAGGGCTGCCGGAAGGCCCCCGTTTCCCTCCCGGGCGGCCGGGCAGGCGCCGCCCATGGACCCGTCGCAAGCACGCCGACCTCGCGCCGTGACCGTTTGCCCTTCGCGGGCCGGGGAAGACGCGGGGCGGCCCCGTCCCCGAGACGAGGCCCCGCACGGAATCCGGCCCGAGCGGCCCGACCAGCCGCCCGGGCCGTTCACGCGCCGACGGATACGAACGGGAGTGCCGACCATGGGAACGCCGCCGAATGATCCGGTGCCGCCCAACCCCACCCCGGCCCCGGGACCGGGGCCTTCTCCGGGGCCGCTGCCCGGCCCGGTCCCGACGCCCGGAGGTCCGGACCCGGTTCCGCCGGCGCCGCCCCGGCCCGGTCCCGACCCGCAGCCGCCGCCCGCACCCCGCCCCGATCCCCGTCCGGCGCCCGGCCCGCTGCCGGGCCCGCTGCCGGGTCCCGGTCCGACTCCGGCCCCCAGCGGCCGTGTCGAAGCGCGCCGGACGAGGGGCAGGCCGGCCGGCCGCGGCGCCGGGAAGCGCGTCGCCACCGCCTCGCCCGCGCCGCGGGCCAGCTCGTCGAGGTCCCGGCCTCGAGTCAGCCGAGGCCGGGACCGGCCCGGACGGGCACGGCGCGCCAGGTGTCGGCGAGCACCTCCATGACCCCGAGTCGAGCAGTCGCGCGTCCACATCCGGTCAACGCCGCCGCAGCGGGATGGGTAAGGTGCCCGGTCATGGTTGAGGACTGGCGGGACGACAGGATCGGCAGCGCCTTGAAAGGCGCGAACCCCACCGTGCTCCGGCGGCTCGACGCCGGCTTCGCGGTGATCGGCGACGTGCAGTTCCTGCCGGGGTACTCGGTCCTCCTGGTGGACGAGCCGGGCGTGGAGCGCCTGTCCGACCTCCCGCGGAGCAAACGGACGGCCTTCCTCGCGGACATGGACCGCCTGGGCGAGGCCGTGGAGCGGGCCTGCCGGCGCCTGGACCCGGAGTTCCGGCGGGTGAACCTGGAGATCCTCGGCAACACCGACGGCTTCCTGCACGCGCACGTGTGGCCCCGTTTCGCGTGGGAGAGTCCGGAACTCGTCCGCCTCCCCGTGTGGTTGTACCCGCGGGACAACTGGCGCGATCCCGCGACCGCGCTCGGTCCGGAGCACGACGCCCTGCGCGCAACCATCGGCCACGAACTCGACGCCCTGTCGGCCGCCACTCCTGCGGGCCCTCACACGTCCGCGAGTTGACGGAATCGTTCGTACTCGGGAGCATGTGTCGCTGCCCGTGATCGCGGGTGCGTCAAGGTTTCCCGGGGTGTGGGGTCATGAGGTTCGTGGTGTCCGAGCGGTACGTGCGCAAGGTCGGTCTGGCCGCCGGTGCGGCACTGGTCCTGGCGACCTGCGCGGCAGGCGCCGGCGACGCCGTGGCGGCCCCCACCGTGTCCGTGCCCGCGAGCGCGCAGCCGGCGGCGACCGGCGTCTCGATCACCGAGGGCGAGGTCGCCCAGGTGGGCCCGAAGGGCACGATCCTCTACCCGTCGGTGACGAGCTGTCTGGTCGTCACCGTCTACCTGCGGGACGGCGGAAAGGTCGGCGGCCACGCGAGCCTGTTCCAGGTGCCGGGCAAGTACCGCTCGGACGAGGTCCTGCCGGCCATCAGGCGCGCCGTCGGCGGCCGGCCGGTGCGGGCCGTCGACGTCAGCGGGGCCGTCGGGGCCTGGAACCCCTCGTACTTCGAGAAGGCCGTCGAGCAGTACACCGACGGGGCGGCGCCCGGACCGACGGGCGACGCCAAGGGGATCGGCGACGTGGTGGCCAGGCTCCTGGGACAGCCGCGCGGGACGGTCACCGTCCGGGACGTACCGGACGGCGACATCACCAGGTGAGCGCGGCCGGCCGACGGGCCGGCCCGGGATTCCGATGATCCACCGGACGACGGTGAACTCCCGTGGGATGCTGTGACCTTGGTCCCACCACCACGTCGATCCGGGGAGCCACCCATGCCGCTGTTCGGCAATCGCAAGAACCTTCCGAAGCCGCTCTGCGACCAGCACGGCCCGTGCAAGGCACTGGCCGAGATCTCGGTCTTCGAGGTCCGGGACCGGCTGCGACTGCTGTTCGCCCCGACCCGCGCCCTGGGCCCGGACCCGATGGCCCGCCAGGTCGACGACGAGCTGTCGCTCGTCCTGTGCGTCAACGGCGGGAAGCGGGGCGGGAAGACCGACGCCCTCTCGATAGCCGAGCACGCCGCCGACCAGTGGAGCGTCAGCCGGGCCGAGCTCTGGGAGCGGGCCTTCGCCAACCTGGCCACCGAGCAGCTCAACCGGCAGACCTTCAACGCGACCAACGGCGACGTCCTCTACGCCGTCAACGGGACGGGGGCGTGGCCCGGCGCCGCCCAGGCGCTGCGCCTGGAGCGGGCCCTGGGCGGGGTGGAGCTGCCCCAGGGCGCGCTGGTCACCCTGCCGACGAACAACGCGTTCTGCGCGGCGCCGATCCGCACCGGCTCGTCGCTGAACGCGATCCGCTTCATGATCGACCTGTCCAAGCAGCTCCAGATCAACGACCCGGCCCCGCTGACCTCGTCGATCTTCTGGTACCGGGACGGCTGGCTGGAGAACCTGAACGTCGGCGACAACGGCATGATGCGCCCGTCCGCCCGCTTCCGGGAGATGGCGAACGGCCTGCCCACCGCCTGATCCGGTCCGGGGCCCCGGCACCGGGCCCACCGCCCGGTGCCCCCACCCGTTCCGAACGGCCCGCCCTACTCCGTCCGGCGCGCCACGCCGTCGAGGAGCAGACCGAGGCCCAGTTCGAACCCGCGGTCGTCGAGGCCCGTCGCGCCCCCGCCGCGGGCGAAGGAGCCGTCCAGGGCGTCCGCGAGCGCCGGGTACTCCGGCCGGTAGGCGGCCGGTTCCCGGGCGAAGCCGGCGGTGAACGTCTCCATCGCCGAGCCCAGGACCAGGTAGTCCAGTGCCGCGGCGACCTCCGCCGCGTCCGCGGGGCCGAGGCCGGCCCTGCCCAGGAGCGCGAGCAGCGCGTCGTAGCCGCGCAGGGCGCTGTCCGCCTCGACGCGGCGGCGGGCGAGCAGCGCGATCGCGTTCGGGTGCCGCAGGAAGACGGCGCGGTAGCCGCGCGCGTACGCGGCGAGACCGGCCCGCCAGTCGGCGTCGGCGAGCGGCCCGTGGTCGATCTCGTCGTTGACCAGCCCGGAGACCGCGTCGACCAGTGATTCCTTGCTCTCGATGTGGTTGTAGAGCGACGCCGCCTTGACCCCGAGCCGGTCCGCCAGCGCGCGCATGGTCAGCCCGTCGGCACCTTCCTCGTCCACCACCTGGAGCGCGGCGGCCGCGATGCGCTCGCGGGTGAGCAACGCCCTGCTCGGTCGACCCACCGAAAATCCCCTCTTCCGCCGTCCCCGTCCAGGGGCTATGGTGCCAGACCAACAGCCGTCGCTAACTAAGTTAGTTTTATCTGGAGGGCGCCGCCCGTGGCCGAGAACACCCCCACCGACCCCACCCCACCCGTGAGCACGGACGCGGGCACCGACGCCGACCGGCTCGCCGCACTCGGCTACCAGCAGGAGCTGCGCCGCAGCCTGAGCGTGCTCGGCACCATCTCCATGGGCTTCGCCGTCGTCTCCCCGGTCGTCGGGCTGTACGCCGCCGTGCAGGTCGGCATGAGCGTCGCGGGCGGGGCCTGGGTCTGGGCGCTGCCGCTGTGCCTGCTCGGGCAGTGCCTGGTCGTCGCCGTCTACTCCGAGCTCGCCTCGCAGTGGCCGCTGGCCGGCGGCGCCTACCAGTGGAGCAGACGCCTGTCCAGACCGGCCTTCGCCTGGCTGAGCGGCTGGATGTGGCAGTTCGCCGTGATGTTCGGCAACACCACGGTCGCCTACCTCGCCTCGCCGTGGCTCTTCGCGCTGTTCGGGGCCGCCCCGACGCCCACCGAGCAGGTGCTCGTCTCGGCCGGCTTCCTGCTCTTCTGCACCCTGGTCAACGCCTACGGCATCGACTTCCTGCGCTGGTTCGTCAGCCTGGGCATCGCCGCCGAGGCCGTCGCCTCCGTCCTGGTCGGGTTCACCCTGCTGCTGGTCTTCCGCCGGCACGGCTTCTCCCTGCTCACCGACTTCCTCGACGCGCCGAAGGGGCTGGGGATCAGCGACACCGGTGCCCTGCTCGCCGCCGTGGCCGTCGCCGGCTGGGCGTTCATCGGCTTCGACGCCTGCGTGTCGACCGCCGAGGAGACCAAGGACGCGGCCCGGCAGGTCCCCCGCGCCATGTGGTGGTCGCTGCTCAGCGTCGGACTCGTCGTCATCCTCAACGCGGTCTCGGTCCAGCTCGCCCACCCCGACCCGGCCGCCGTCGTCGCGGTCACCGACCTCGACCCGGTCACCACCGCCGTCACCCACGCCTTCGGCGGCTGGGCCGACAAGCCCTTCGTCCTCGTCGTCCTGATCAGCTTCACCGCCTGTCTGATGGCCTCCCAGGGCGGCGCCGCCCGCGGCCTCTACTCCCTCGCCCGCGACGACGTCTTCCCCTTCTCCCGCCAGGTCCGCCGGATCAACCGGCACAAGGCGCCGATCGGCGGCCTCGTCGCCGCCACGGTGGTCAGCTGCGCCGCGCTGCCGCTCGGCCTGAGCACCTCGGCCATCGGCAGCCTGATCACCTTCGGCAGCGCCGCCACGTTCGTGCCCTTCTTCCTGCTCACCCTCGTCGCCCTGACCGCCCGTCTGCGCGGCACCTGGAAGCCGGCCGGAGCCGTCGGCTACGGGCGCCTCGGCACCCCGCTCAACGTCCTCGCCGTGCTGTGGACCGGCTTCGAGGTCGTCAACATCTGCTGGCCGCGCGCAATCCTCGCCCCGGCCGGAGCGCCCTGGTACCAGGTCTGGGCGGCACCGCTCGGCGTCGGCACCGTCACCCTCGCCGGCCTCGCCTACCTGCTGGCGCGCCGCCCCGACCGCCGCATGGCCCACCCCGACCAGGACCGTCCGTCCACCGACGAACTGGCGCCTGCCATCCTGTAGTACCGCGACCACCCCGAGCGGCCTCCGGGGCCGAGCGCCCCGGACCGTCCGACCGCACCACCCTGGAGACACCCGCATGACCCACCCGTTCGACGTCGTCGAGACCGGCATCGCCGAGCTGCGTGCGGCACTGGAGAAGGGCGAGGCCACCTCGGTCGGCCTGCTCGACGCCTACCTCGCCCGGATCGAGGCCTACGACCGGCCCGGCACCCCCACCGCGCTCAACTCCCTCGTCGTCATGAACCCCGACGCCCGCGCCGACGCCGAGGCCTCCGACGCCCGCCGCGCGCGGCGAGACACTCGGCCCGCTCGACGGCATCCCCTACACCGCGAAGGACAGCTACCTCGCCAAGGGCCTGACCGCCGCCGCCGGTTCACCGGCGTTCCAGCACCTCGTCGCCCAGCGCGACGCCTTCGCCATCGAGCGGCTGCGCGCCGCCGGCGCCGTCCTCATCGGCCTGACCAACATGCCGCCGATGGCCAACGGCGGCATGCAGCGCGGCGTCTACGGCCGCGCCGAGAGCCCGTACAGCGCCGACTGGCTCACCAGCGCCTACGGTTCCGGCTCCTCCAACGGCTCCGGCACCGCCACCGCGGCCTCGTTCGGCGCGTTCGGCCTCGGCGAGGAGACCTGGTCCTCGGGCCGGGCGCCCGCCTCGAACAACGCCCTGTGCGCCTACACGCCCAGCCGCGGCGTGATCTCGGTGCGCGGCAACTGGCCGCTCGTGCCGACCATGGACGTCGTCGTCCCGCACGCCCGCACCATGGCCGACCTGCTCGAACTGCTCGACGTCATCGTCGCCGACGACCCGGACACCCGCGGCGACCTGTGGCGCGCCCAGCCCTGGGTGCCGCTCCCCGCGCCGTCCGAGGTGCGACCGGACTCCTACCCCGCCCTGGCCCCCGCGGACACGGCGACGGCGCACGAGACGCTGGCCGGCAAGCGCGTCGGCGTGCCCGGGATGTACATCAACGCCGACCCCGACGCGGGCACCAACCCGGAGGGCGGCATCGGCGGCCGGACCGGGCAGCGGATCGACACGCGCGCCTCCGTCATCGCCCTGTGGGAGGCCGCCCGCCGCGACCTGGAGGCCGCCGGCGCCGAGGTCGTCGAGGTCGACTTCCCCGTGGTGACCAACTACGAGTCCGACCGCCCCGGCGCGCCCTCCCTGTTCACCCGGGGCCTCGTCGGCCGCGACTTCCTCACCGTCGAGATCGAGGACCTCTCCGCCTGGGCCTGGGACGACTTCCTGCGCGCCAACGGCGACCCCGCGCTCCCGTCCCTCGCCGGCGTCGACGGCGCCCGCATCTTCCCCAAGCACCCCGGCGAACTCCCCTGCCGCTACGACGGCTTCGACGACTCGATCGGCGACTACCCCCGCTTCGTGCGCGAGCGCCCGTACGCGTCCTTCACCGACATCCCGCTGCTCGAAGAGGGGCTGCGCGGGCTCGAGGAGACCCGCAGGATCGACCTGGAGGAGTGGATGGACGGACTCGGCCTGGACGCCGTGGTCTTCCCGACGGCCGCCGACGTCGGCCCGGCCGACATGGACGTGAACGAGGCCTCCGCCGACCTGGGCTGGCGCAACGGCGTGTGGGTCGCGAACGGCAACCTCGTCCCCCGCCACCTCGGCATCCCGACGGTGACCGTGCCGATGGGCACGATGACCGACACCGGCATGCCCGTCGGGCTGACCTTCGCGGGCCGCGCCTACGGCGACACCGCGCTGCTCCGGCTCGCCGCGGCCTTCGAGAAGACCGGGCAGCGCCGCACGGAACCGCCGCGCACCCCGCGCCTCCCGGCCTCCTGACGCGCTGACGCGCTGACGCGCTGACGTCCTGACGTGCTGACGTCCTGACAGCGAGCGGCCCGCCCCCGCCCGAACCGGGGGCGGGCGCCGTCCGGGGCGGACGGGGACGAGCTCAGCGGCCGTCCCGGCGTGGAGCCCGAGCTGATCGCCGGCTCCTGGGCTGACGGTCCGCCCGGCTCAGGTCGTCCCGCGATCGCTGCGGCCCTGGGCCGGAGCGCTCTGCGCCGACCTGGCCGCCTGCCTCTGACGGCGCCTCGCGCCCAGATAGCCCGCGAGACCGATCAGGCCGCCCGCGATGGCCGCGCCGACGAGCTTGTGCAGCAACTCGGACACAGCGACTCCTTCCCGAAGGTGGCGGAGCGGAAGACCGCGCCGCCGTTGAACACCGACGGCGTGACGTTAGGGAGGGGCGATGAAATCGCCGTGAATGCGGCCGCCCGCACCGTCGCGGGCCCACGTTCCCCCAGGTGAGAGGTGGTGCGCACGACCGGCCAGATATGGCCGCCCGCCCGTCCTGTTCCCCGGCCGACCCCCGGAACAGCATCGAGGCCTCGGCAGGAGCCGAGGAGCCGCGAAGCCGTTCGCCCCACCGGGGACCCAGACCACGGAGCAGCCATGCCGCCGAGCCCGCCCGCCGCCCCCGCACTCGACCCCCGCCAGCGCGACGTCCTGTACGCCATCGGCTGCGGCCTGACGGACGCCGAGATCGCCGCCTCGCTCGCCATCCCGGAACGCGCCGTGGCCGGCCACCTCGGCCGGATCCTGGCCACGCTCCGGCTCCGCGACCGCGCCGCCGCCATCGTCCACGCCTTCGACTGCGGCCTGGTGCAGCCCGGCCACGGCCCGCGCAGGAAGGCGGCCGACGCACCGTCACGGACCACCGTCCGCGGGGTGGCGGACCGCGCGCCCGGGGCTGGGGTGCGGATCTCCCTGCTCGGCCCGCCGCGGGCCTGGCAGGCCGGGCGGCCCGTCCCCCTGGGGCCGGTGCGCCAGCAGGCCGTGCTCGCCGCCCTGGCCCTGCGGCCGGGCCGGGCGGTGGGCACGCCCGAACTGCTGGACCGGATCTGGGGGACGGAGCCGCCGATCGGCAACGTCGTGCCGGTCTACATCTACCGGCTGCGCAAGATCCTGTGCACCGGACACGGGGCCGGCGCGGACCCGGTGATCGAACGGGAGCAGGCCGGCTACCGGCTCAACCGCAGCGCGGTCGAGGTCGACGTGGCCCACGCCGAGGAGCTGGCCGCCGCCGCGACCAGGGCCGAGCGGGCCGGCGACCTGGCCGAGGCGGTCCGCGCCTGCTCCCGGGCGCTGGACCTCTTCTACGGCGAGCCCCTGGCCGGCCTGCCCGAGCGGTTCGCCGAACTCGAGCGGCTTCGGCTGACCGAACACCGCATCACCCTGGCGCAGCGCAAGGCGGGGTGGCAGCTGCGGCTGGGCCGGACCGCCGAGGCGACCGCCGAACTGTCCGCCCTCGCCGCGGCGCACCCGCTCGACGAGCAGGTCGTCGCGCTCCTGATGCGCGCCCTGCATCAGGGCGGCCGGCCGGCCGAGGCACTGGCCGTCTTCGACCGCACCCACCGCCGCCTGCGCGAGGAACTGGGGGTGGCTCCGGGCGAGTTGCTGCGCCGCACCCGGCGGGCGATGCTGAGCGGGGCCCCGAGGACCTGAGGTGGCACCACAGGAGGAGAGCCGTGAGCGGGACACCCGAAGCACGGGACGAACCGAACCGGCCGGGCCGGTTCCTGCGCGAGCGGATATCGCGTCGATCGCCGACCTGACGTCCGGTGCCGACCCGGGGCATGGCCGGAACCCGGCGGAGTGGGGCGGGGTGCGGCGTCAGCCTGACGAGGCCCTCGCGGACTGAACCCGCCCGCCCCGCACGGCGGAACGCTCACCGAACCCCCACCGGACCTCGCGCGGATCCACACCCCCTTTCAGCCCATGGTGGGGTTTGGCTCAATGAACCACCATCCGGGTGCCGAGAAGCCAACGGGGGTGGCAGCGCTGAGGGCTGCCGCCCCCGCCGCGGGCCCGCCGGGACCATCACCGCCGACGGTACGGGTGGACACCCGATTGGAGAACGCCGGGCACATCGCTACGATCCGACAGATGATCATCTCTCATGACGTGACCGGGACAGGACCCGCCGTACTGCTGCTCCACTCCTCCGTGTGTGACCGGCGGATGTGGGACGCCCAGTGGCAGCCGCTGGCCGACGCGGGGTACCGGGTGGTGCGGTGCGACTTCCGCGGCTTCGGCGACTCCCCGCTGGCGGACGGCCCGTACAGCGACGCCGCGGACGTCCTCGCCCTGCTGGACCACCTCGGCATCGAGTCAGCCGCGTTGGTCGGCGCCTCCTACGGCGGACGGATCGCACTCACGGTGGCCGCGCTGCGCCCGGACGCCGTGTCCGCGCTGGCCCTGTTGGGGGCGGGCATGCCCGGCCACGAGCCCAGTGCGGCGCTGCGCGCCTTCGGTGCGCGCGAGGACGAGCTGATCGAGTCCGGCGACGTGGCGGCGGCCGTCGAACTGAACGTCTCGACGTGGCTGGGACCGGAGGCGGACGAGGAAGCCCGCGCGAGCGTCCGGCGGATGCAGCAGCGTGCCTTCGAGGTGCAGGCGCAGGCCACGGGCGGACCGGACCGCGAGGAGGTCGACCTCACCCGGATCACCGCCCCCACGCTGGCCGTCTCCGGTGCGCACGACCTGCCGGACTTCCGCGAGATCGCGGCCGCCCTGCCCCTCCGGCTCCCGGACGCCCGCCACCTCGAACTGCCCTGGGCCGGCCACCTGCCGAACCTGGAACGCCCGGACGAGGTGACGCGGGTGCTGATCGGATTCCTCGCGGAGAGCGCCGGAGCGCGGTAGCGCGGCTCCCCTCGGGGAAGCCTCACCCGGCGAGCTCGCGCCAGGCGGCAACGGTGCGGCGGGAGCGGCGGCGGGCGATGAGGGTGCGGCGTTCGTCCTCGGTCAGGCCGCCCCACACCCCGTAGGGCTCGCGGACCTCCATGGCGTACCGACGGCACTCCGCGAGGACGGGGCAGCGGGCACACACCGACTTGGCCTCCTCCTCACGCTGCTTCGCCGCCGCGCCGCGTTCGTTGACGGGGTGGAAGAAGACGCTGCTGTCGACGGTGCGGCAGGCGCCCCGGAGCTGCCAGGACCAGCGGTGCTCGAACGCTCCGGGGAGGCGGGTGATGTCGGCCACGAGGGGCTCCTTCCGAGCGAGCAGTGGGTTCCGCCCGCTCGTCTATCCCGATTCGCGGCGGACATGCCCAGGCGTGCGTTGACCGGGCTTCACCCAGGGCAGAACGCCACACCCTTCCCCTCGTGCCCGGGATCCATAGGCTGGAGGGGTGAGCACTCATGCGCCGAACGAAGCCCGCGTCATCCCCCTGCGCCCGAAGACCGCGCCGGCCGGCTCCGGCGGGTCGGCCGGTGCCCCGCAGCGCCCGTCCGGTGTGCCGCAGCCGCCCGAGCCGAAGGAACCGCTGTGGCGCGACCTCGTCGGCGACGTGCTGCGGCGCGAGCGGCTCGCGCAGGAGCGCACGCTGAAGGACGTCGCCGACGAGGCCCGGATCTCGATGCCGTACCTGTCGGAGCTGGAGCGAGGACGCAAGGAGGCCTCCTCCGAGGTGCTCGCGGCCGCCGCCCGCGCGCTCGGACTGGGCCTCGGCGACCTGCTCTCGCTCGCCCAGGACGACCTCGCCCGGCACGCCCGGACCAGCCGGCTCGGCCGGAAGTCGCCCACCGCGCAGTCGCGGTACGACGGTCTCTGCCTCGTGGCCTGACCGGACCGGCGGCCGGTACACCCCTGTAGTACCGGCCGCCGTGCCCGTGCCTGTGTGTCCGGCCGCGGCCCCGCGGCCCGCGGCTCAGGCGAACGCGAGCCGTCGGCTCAGCACCTCGTCGGCGATCCCGTACGCGACGGCCTCCTCTGCGGTGAGCACCTTCTCCCGGTCCATGTCCGCGCGCAGCGTGGCCACGTCGTGGTGCGTGTGCCGGGACAGGACCTCCTCCACCTGCGCGCGGATGCGCACCATCTCCTTGGCCGCGAGGCTGAGGTCCGAGACCGTCCCCTGCCGCCCGCCGCTGGCCGGCTGGCCGAGCAGCACCCGCGCGTGCTGGAGCACGAACCGCCGTCCGGGATCCCCGCCGGCCAGCAGCACCGCCGCCGTGGACGCCGCCTGGCCGACGCAGAACGTGGAGATCGGCGCCTGCACGAACGTCATCGTGTCGTAGATCGCCATCAGCGAAGTGAACGATCCGCCGGGCGAGTTGAGGTAGATGGAGATCTCACGCTCCGGGTTCTCCGACTCCAGGTGCAGGAGCTGCGCGATCACCACGTTGGCGACGCCGTCGTCGATCTCGGTGCCGAGGAAGATGATCCGCTCGTTCAGCAACCGACTGAAGACGTCGTAGGACCGCTCGCCCTGCGCGGTGCGCTCGATCACGTACGGAACCGTGTACGACCCCATGTCACAGCCCCATCCGTCGACGCGACGAGGCCGGGCGGATGTCGGTGAGCGACTCCACCACCCGGTCCACGATTCCGTACTCCCTGGCCTGTTCCGCCGTGAACCAGCGGTCCCGGTCGCCGTCGCGGGCGATCGTCTCCTCGGTCTGGCCGGTGTGCTCGGCGGTGATCCGCTCGATCGTCTTCTTGGTGAACAGGAGGTTCTCCGCCTGGATCTCGATGTCCGAGGTGGAACCCCCGATGCCCGCCGACGGCTGGTGCATCATGATCCGCGCGTTCGGCAGCGCGAACCGCTTTCCGGCCGCGCCGACGGTGAGCAGGAACTGCCCCATGCTGGCGGCGAACCCCATCGCCAGCGTCGAGACGTCGTTCGGGATGAGGCGCATCGTGTCGAAGATGGCGAGCCCCGCGGTGACCGACCCGCCGGGGCTGTTGATGTACAGGCAGATGTCGGTGCGCGGATCCTCCGCCGAGAGCAGCAGCAGCTGTGCGCAGACCCGGTTGGCCGACACGTCGTCGACCTGCGTGCCCAGCAGGACGATCCGCTGGGCGAGCAGCTGCGCCGCGAGGTGGTCGTCGAACCGGCTGGGCGGGGTGTCTCCCTCCTCCGCGCGGGGCAGGAGGGTGGCGAGTGGAGTCATCAGGTCTCCTCGAAGGAGCGGGGGTGCTTGTCCCCTCCACTCTCGACCGCCGGAGACCTCCGGAGGTGATTTCTCTGCCCGCCGCAGATTCGCCGCGGGCAGAGGCCGGGCGGACGGCGCTCGGCCTACTCGGTGTCGCGCGGGGGCAGGCGACGCGTGATGCGGTCGAACAGGTCGGCCAGCGGCTCGCCGACCTCCCGGCCGAACTGCGGATCAGCCCCGACGTCCGGCGGGTCCTCGGCCGCGCGCCGCGCCCGTTCGCCGACTGGGCCGCCCGGAACGTCGCCGCGTTCCGCTGACCGTAGGACGGCGGCCGGCCCCCACCTCGTCGAGGTGGGGGCCGGCCGCCGTCCTACGGGTGTCCCCCGGTCGGGAATCAACAGCCACCCCGGCAGTTGATGAGGACCGGGCGACCGCGAGCGCGAGCGCCGATCAGCCCACGGTCACGGTGAACACGGGCGACGCGGTGCTCCCGCTGACGATGCGCAGCTCGTTCAGGCCCTTGATGCCGAGCTTCACCCCGAGCGAGTAGGAGCCCTTGCCGTTGGTGTTGACGGACGCGGGCAGGGTGACCCACGTGCCGTGCTGCTTCTGCTGCAGGGTCACCTTGGTGCCCGGCTTGAGGCCGGTGGTCGTGCCGTTGACCCGGAACAGCTCCCAGGCACGGACGGACGACACCGACGGCTTGGCCGTGATGCCGGCCTGGGCGGCCGCGGCGGCGACGGGCTGCGCGGCCGGGGTGGCCGGGGTGGCCGGGGTGGCGGCCATGGCGGTACCCGCCAGGCCGATGGAGAGCACGCTGACCGCGGTCACGGCGGCCAGGCGCAGGGAGTTCCGCTTGGAGACGATCACGGGTACACCTCTTCCGAGGGAGGTGGCTCCGGCCCGACCGCGGTG
Source organism: Streptomyces sp. SP17BM10 (assembly GCF_036322405.1). Lineage (NCBI taxonomy): Bacteria > Bacillati > Actinomycetota > Actinomycetes > Kitasatosporales > Streptomycetaceae > Streptomyces > Streptomyces sp. SP17BM10. The sequence goes on from NZ_JAQYXB010000637.1 coordinate 20,088, forward strand.
TCCGGTGCGGTGCGGGCCCTGTCATGTATACGGACGCCGCGCCCGCGCCGGTCGGTTGTGGGCGAAACGTCACCGCCTTGTAACAGACGGCAATGGTCTCCGGGCGACCCACCCCCTGCCCCTTCGCCCCGCCAACCCTGTGATCTGATCGTTCTGTTGACGCACCGACGACAGGAGCTCACCTCATGACCGCCGCACCGACCCCCACCCGGCTGACCGTCGGCCCCCACACCTTCGACGCCCTCGCCGCCGGGCCCGCCGACGGTGAACTCGTCCTGCTGCTGCACGGTTTCCCCGAGTTCGCGGACTGCTGGACCGACGAGCTGATCGCCCTGGCCGCCGCCGGCTACCGCGCCGTCGCCGTCGACCAGCGCGGCTACTCCCCCGACGCCCGCCCCGAGGACATCGCCGACTACGCCGTCGAGCACCTCGTCGCGGACGCCCTCGGCTTCGCCGACGCCCTGGGCGCGCCGCGCTTCCACCTGGTCGCCCACGACTGGGGCGGCCTCGTCGCCTGGGCGCTGGCCTCCGCCCACCCCGAGCGGCTCCTCAGCCTGACCGTCCTGGCCACGCCCCACCCCGAGGCGCTCTACGAGGCCATGAACAACGGCAGCGACCAGCGCGAACGCTCGCAGTACGTCCGGCTCTTCCGCCAGCCGGGCCACGTCGCCGAGCAGGGGATGCTCGCCGACGACGCCGCCCGCCTGCACACCCTCTACCGGGGGGCGCTGACGGAGGAGCTCATCGAATCCAACGTCCGCCGCCTCACCGAGCCCGGCGCCCTGACGGCCGGCCTCAACTGGTACCGGGCGATCAACGACGAACTCCGCGTCCCCGCCGGGAAGATCACCGTCCGCACGCTCTACATCTGGGGCACCGAGGACATGGCCCTGGGCCGCGACGCCGCCGAACTGACGGCCAAGCACGTGAGCGCGCCCTACCGTTTCGTCCCCCTGGAAGGCGCCACCCACTGGCTCCCGGAAGCCGACGCCGACCGCGTCATGCCCCTCCTCCTGGAGCACCTCGCGGGCTGACCGGAACGGCGGCGTCGACGGGCACCTGCCCGCGGATGACCTCGCCTCAGCCGCACAGGGCTGCCCGTTGCGCCTGCACCATCCCCTTGCTCAGCGGAACGGGCGGCTCTCCCTTCAGGTCGGCGCCGATGTCGTAGAGGTTGCCGACGAGGACCAGTTGGCGCTGACCGTCAGCGGTGGTGAGCGCGACGCTCGTGAAGCCGGGCCCGCCGCCGTCGGTCTCCCAGGCGGCGACGGTCCTGGCGTCCGTCGCCTCGCCGCACCGCACGTCCATGTGCTGCACGCCGAGTCCGTACGCCGGTGCGTCGGGGAACGTCACCGTGGTGAGGAGTTCGCGCTGCTGGGCGGGGCGCAGCAGCTCCCCGCCGAACAGCGCCCGGTGGAAGTGGGCCAGGTCGTTGACGGTGGAGATCATGGCGCCGGCCGTCCAGTCGTAGGACGGGCTGAAGCGGGTCATGTCCTGGTGCTTGAAGTCGTACCCGTGCAGGTGCGGGCCGTGGACGGCCGGATCGGTGAGCGGGAAGGTGGTGTCGTCGAGGCCGAGCGGGGCGAGGATCCGCCGGTGGATCTCGGCGGGGGCGCTGTGGTGGGTGACCGCTTCGATGACCAGGCCGGCGACGAGGTAGTTGGTGTTGGAGTAGGACCAGCCGGATCCGGGAGCCAACAGCGGCTTGTGCTGCACGGCGCGGGCGACCACCTCGCGCGGGGTGTAGACGTGGTCCCGGTCGTGGCGTTCCAGGTAGGGGGCGAAGAACTCCCGCTCGGTGGTGGGGTCGTAAAGGCCCGCGGTGTGGTTGAGCAGGTGTCGGACGGTGATGGCCGAGCCGTCGTTCCCGTTCCCGTCGACCACGCCGGGCAGCCACGTCTCGACGCTGTCGTCCAGGGACAGCCTCCCCTCCCCCTCCAGTTGCAGGAGCACCGTCGACACGAACGACTTGGTGTTGCTGGCGATCCTGAACCGCTGGTCCGGCCGGGCCGGCTCGCCGGTCGCGAGGTCCGCGACGCCGGCCGCCACCCGCGCCTCCCGCTCCCCGTCCCTGGCGTAGGCCAGCACTCCCGGGAAGCCGTCCGCGACCGCCTGCCCGACACCCTCGGCGAGGCCGGCGGGCGGTGCGGAGGCTCCCGCCCGGGGCGCTGCGACCGCCGTCGCCGGGAGCAGCCCCGTGACCGCCGCCGCGCACACGCCCGCCCACAGCGCCGCCGTACCCGTACGTGCCCTCATCGTTTCCCCTGTTCGTGGTGTTCGTTCCCCGTTCACGCCCAGCGTGCCGCGCCGGCCCACCGCTTGCCCAACCGGCTACCACCCGAATGGATACGGGGGCCAGCCCCCATCCGCCCGGCGGGTGCGATGTGACAACGGTCCGTGTCATCCGCCGTCTTGGGGGTAGCCGCAGTCCATTCCGACCGCAAAGGAGTGGAGACCATGGGCATCGGCGGCTGCATCCTCCTGTTCGCCCTCGGCGCGGTGCTGGCCTTCGGGGTCGACTGGCACCTGTCCGGGATGAACGTGCACGTCGTGGGCTGGATCCTGATGGCCGCGGGCCTGCTCGGCCTGGTCACCTACGCGAGCGTCTACAAGCGCCGCCGCTTCACGGGCCGGGCCGGGGCCGACGAGATCGTCGAGGAACGGCGCTACTACGACGAGCCCTGAGCGGATCCGCCGCGCCGGGCGGGGAGCCGTCCCGGGGCGTGATCGACGATGACGGCGGCGGCGTCCCCCGCCTCACCGCCCGCTCGGTCACGCGCCGGCACGTCCCGCGCCGCCCTCAGGACCGTCAGGCCAGCTCCGCCTTCGTCAGCACCCCGGCCGCCCTCCCGTCCACGAGCACCACCACCGCCGCGTGCCCGCCCGCCAGCGCGGCCCGCGCCTCGGCGGCCGGCTGCCCGACGCCGACGGTCGGCAGGGCCGGGCCGAGCAGCGGGCGCACCGGGTCGTCGGGGCCGGCGCCGCCGTCCGCGAGCGCCGCGCGGAGCACCTCCCGGGACACCGAGCCGAGCACCTCCGCGTCGACCACCCCGTGAGGCCGCGCCGCCCGCGGCAGAACGGCCGGGGCCACGCCGGCCGGCACGGCCCGCAGCGCCTCCAGCGCCTCGCCGACCGTCGCGTCCGCGCCGACCGTCACCAGCGGGCCGGCCGCCTCCAAGGCCGCCCGCAGCTCCTCCTGTCCCGGCTCCTCCAGGAAGCCCAGGCGCCGCATCCACCCGTCGCTGTGCACCTTGGACAGGTAGGAGCGGCCCGAGTCCGGCAGCAGCACCACGACCAGGTCGTCCGGCCCCAGCTCGCGCGCCACCCGCAGCGCCGCCGCCACCGCCGTCCCGGACGACGGGCCGGCCAGGATGCCCTCCTCGCGCGCGAGCCGGCGGGCCGTCAGCAGCGATTCGCGGTCCGGGATCCGCTCGAACCGGTCGATCACCTCCGAGCGGTAGGCCTGCGGCCAGCGGTCCTCGACCGTCTCGGGGTGGAGGAAGTGGCCGATGCTCTCGACGAACCACGGGCTGCCGTCTCCGCCCCCGTACGACGAGGACTCCGGGTCCGCGCCGATGACCGTCACCGTGCCGCCGGACGCCTCCTTGAGGTACCCGCCGGTGCCGGTGACGGTGCCGCCGGTGCCCACACCCGCGACGAAATGGGTCACCCGGCCGCCGGTCTGCTCCCAGATCTCGGGACCGGTGGTCCGCACGTGGGCGTCCGGATTGGCCGGGTTGTCGTACTGGTTGGCGAGCCAGGCCCCGGGGATCTCCTCGGTGAGCCGGCGCACCACGTTGAACAGGTGCCGCGGATCCTCCTGCGGCACGGAGGTCGTCGCGAGCACCACCTCGGCCCCGTACGCCCGCAGGATGTCCGACTTCTCGGGCGCCGACTTGTCCGACACCCCGGCGATCACCCGGTACCCCCGCCGCCGGCCCACGATGGCGAGCCCGATGCCGGTGTTCCCGGACGTCGCCTCGACGATCGTCCCGCCGGGCGCCAGCAGCCCCGCGCGCTCGGCGGCCAGGATCATCGACAGCGCGGCACGGTCCTTGACGCTCCCGCCGATGTTGAGGAACTCGGCCTTGGCGTAGATCGGCGCGCCGATCCCGGCCCCCAGCCGCGCGAGGCGGAACAGCGGCGTCCCGCCGATCGCGTCGAGGACGGACTCGTGCACTGCGGTCATCATGCGCTCCTTCATCCGGGTCGACGTGCGACCGGGTCACCGTGGGCGGACAGGTCCGAGCCTGCCCACGCCCGCGCCCCCGTAGACGGGTCCGGGGGCGGGGTCGGTCACTTGCCGCCCCAGACCGTGAAGAAGAGCACGATCGGGGCCAGGCTCAGCAGACCACCGATCGCCTTGCCGATCGGACCGCCGTTCTTCCGGCCCGCGAGCAGCAGCACGAGGCCGGACGGGAAGAACCCCACCAGGACGGGCAGCGGAGCCAGGAGCCACGGAAGGGAAACCAGGAGCTCCAGGCCGAACTGCAGCCAGCCGATGACGAGACAGGCCACGCGGAAGCCCCAGCGCCCCGGCACTCCGAGCGGAATCAGCGTGCTGAATCCCGCCAGGCACCACCGGGCGAGGGTCTGCCCATCGGCTCCCGCATGACCCGTCAGGTACGCGACCGCGTAGACCAGCCACGACGCACCGGCACACGCGGCGAGCCCCCACGGCCGCGGCTCGGCGTAGTGCGAGGCCAACGATCCGGCCATCATCCACCCCCCAGAATGCTTTGACCGCGTTCAAGATAGTTGAACGCGTTCAAAGTAGCACCGCCGACCGCCCCTCGAAGACCCACCCCTCCCGTGCGGACCCACCCCGCCCGACCAGGTGTCAGAGCGGTCCGTGAGACTGGCCCGCGCAAGGACCGGCCATCGCACCACCTCGGGGGAGACCATGACCGACCCGCTCGACGGGCTCGACGACATCGACTGGGCGGCGCTGCACCACGCCTACGGTCCCGCCACCGACGTCCCCGGCCTACTGCGCGCGCTCGCGTCACCGGATCCGGCCGAGCGCGACCACGCGCTGGACGCCCTGTACGGCGGGGTCCACCATCAGGGCGACCTGTACGGCTCCACCCTCGCCTGCCTGCCGTTCCTCTGCGCCCTCGCCGCCTCCCCGGCCGTCGCCGACCGGGGCGCCCTGCTCACGCTGCTCGACAGCATCGGCGAGAGCGCCGAGCGCCGCGCCGAACTGGCCGAGCACATCGCGGACCCGCAGGCCGTCGTCACCCGGGCGCAGGCGACCGACTCCTGGGGCGACGACCTGGAGCTCGCGTACGGTCTGCTGGCCCGCACATCGCTGGAGCAGCGGCTGCCCGGCCTGACCGCGCTGCTGGCCGACGCCGAACCCGACGTGCGCGCGGCAACCGCCGTCCTCCTGGCGGGCCGCCACGCCCGGCCCGGCACCGTCCTGGACCTCATCACCGCCCCGGCCGCCGCGCGGGAGGACGACCCGACGGTCCGGCACGCCCACGTCATCGCCCTGAGCACCCTGGCCGGGCGGCTGAGCGACGACCCGCCCCAACAGCTGCGCGCCACCCGGGCGCTGGCCGCGCTCGCCGAGCCCGGCCAGGACCCGGCGACGGAACTGGCCGCGCTCGCCGCCCTCGCCCGCCACACGCCGCAGCGCCTGCCCGAGGACCTGGCCGACCGCGCGACCGCCGCCCTGGACCGCGCCCGGCAGCACCCCACCGCGCCCGCCGACGAACCACGCCCCGAGACGGACACCCTCCTCTCGCACCTGCGCACCCTGCAGACCGCGTCCTTCACCGACGACACCGACGACATGGTCGCCGAAGCGCTCGACGACCTCATCGAGGCCCTGGGCGACCGGGTGCCCGAGCGTCACCGGCTCGTGCTGCACACACTGCGCCACGGCGACCCGCACAGCCCGCAGGCCGCCGTCGACCGGGCGGGCGACCTGCACAGCGGCTGGCGCGTCCCCGCCCCGGACGCCGCGCACACCGCCGAGGCGCTGGGCCGGCTCCTCCGCGGCCCCGACCCGCAACTCGCCGCCTCGGCGGCCCAGGAGCTGCGCCTCGGCCGGTTGCCGCTCTCGCCCGACCTGCTCGACACCGCCGCCCGCATCGCCGACGACGGCCGCTACCACACCGACTGGGGCTGGGAACGGAAACTGCCCGGCCAGTGCATCCAACTCCTCGCCGCCGCGGGCGACGAACGGACCGTCGGGCTCCTCGCACCACTGCTCGCCGGCCGCACCGTCCCCGAGGACCTGGCGCTCTACTGCCGCCAACTGCGCCCGCACGCCCACGACATGCTCCCCGCACTGATCGCCCGGGCCCACCCCGCGTCCGAACGCTGCGAGGTGGACGGCGTCGTCGACGACGCCGCGCTGCACGAACTCGGCCGCCTCCTCGCCGCCATGGCCGCCACCGGCCACCCGCAGGCGAGCGTGGTGATCGGCCCGGTACTGGCCGCGTGCCTCGACCTCACCCGGGACACCACCGGCTCGCTGCACCCCGGCCTGCGCACGGTCCTGTCCGCCCCCGAGGGCCTCGGCCCCGACGCCGAGGACGCGCTGCCCGTCCTGCGCGACCTGCTCGGCGACCCCCACCGCGTCACCCGGGTCGCCGCCGCCCGCGCGCTGTGGCACGCCGGGCAGGACCCCGCCGGGCTGCTGCCCGTGCTCGACGCCGTGATCGCGGACACCGACGACTGGTATCCGCGCTTCCACGCCCTCGAACTGGCCTCCGCGATGGGCCCGGACGCCGCCCCACTCGGGAACCGCGTCCGCGCCGCCCTCACCGCCGAACGCGACATCGAGGAGCACGACCACACCCTCGTCCGCCTCCTCCTCGCCGCCCGCGCCACCGCACCCGACGTCCGAGCCGACGAGGGGCCCGACGACGACCTGCTGCGCGCCCTGTGGACGCGCAGCCGCTCGCTCCGTCCGCTCATCGCGACCGCCCTGCGGCGCGAACAGGCCGAGCGCGCCCTCCCGTCCGGCTTCCCGGAGCTGCTGCACGCCGAACTCGCCGACCCCCGCCGCGTCGGCAACAACGGCGACCACAGCCGCGGGACGCGCTACGACACCGACGCCGACGACCGCTTCCGCACCGACTGCCGGGCACTGCTCGCGGAAGCTGTCCTGGAGACGGTCGGGACCGCGGCGTTCCCCGAGCGCCGCCCCGCGGTCCGACCCGTCCGCCCCACTGCGGACGCGGGCACCGCCACCACACCGAACGCCTCCTGGAGCAACCCGGCATGACCTGGACCGAGCACATCGTGGAACGCGACGGCGTCCGCCTCTCCTGCCGCGACTGGGGCGGGCCGGGAACCCCGGTGGTGCTGCTGCACGGGCTGGCCGGCCACGCGGGCGAATGGGATGCCGTCGCCCGGAGCCTGAGCCGCCGCCACCGGGTCGTCGCCGTCGACCAGCGCGGCCACGGCGCCGCCACGCGCCGGCCGGGCGACGTCTCCCGCACCGCGTACGTCGCCGACGTCGTCGCCGTCGTCGAACAGCTCGACCTGCACCGCCCGGTCCTGGTCGGACAGTCGCTGGGCGGCCACACCGCCATGCTCACCGCCGCCGCGCACCCCGCCCTCCCGGGCGGCCTCGTCCTCGTCGAGGCGGGAGCAGGCAGCCCGAGCCCGGACCTCCCCACCGCGATCGGCGCAGCACTCGACGCCTGGCCGAAGCCGTTCCCGTCCCGTGGCGCCGCGGTCGAGTTCTTCGGCGGCGGCGCGGTCGGCGAGGCCTGGGCGGGCGGGCTGGAGGAGCGGGACGGCGGCTGGTGGCCGCGCTTCGAATGGGACGTGATGGTCGGTTCGTTGGCGGAGCTCGCCCGGCGTTCCTCCTGGGACGAGTGGACGAGCATCACCTGCCCGGCACTGGTCGTCCTCGGCCAGTCGGGCGTCATCCCCCGGGAGGAGGCGGAGACGATGCTCCGACTCCGCCCCGAGACGGAGGCCATGAGCATCCCCGCAGCGGGCCACGACGTCCACCTGGAACAGCCCGACCCCCTGTGCCGGGCACTGTACGGGTTCCTCGACCAGGTGGACGGTGGGCGCTCCCCGGAGGAGCTCGAGCAGCAACGCCGGTAGGTCCGCCTCGGTCGATGTCATCCGAACCTCCTGCCGCAATCGATGCAGCAGGAGCGAACCGGCTCGCCCCCCGCCAGGAGGCGGAGGGCGGCGGGCACGTCGATACTGGGCGGGACCCCGAGGAGGAGATCGTGGACTACGGTTTCGGCGTCCGGCTCGGCCGGCCGTTCGCGGAGGTGGTCGAGGTCGTCACGGCCGCGCTCAAGGAGCAGGGCTTCGGTGTCCTGACCACCATCGACGTCCGGGCGACCCTCCGGGAGAAGATCGGCGAAGAGGTCGAGGACTACGTCATCCTCGGCGCCTGCAACCCCACCCTCGCCCACCGCGCGCTCCGCGCCGACCGGCGGATCGGGCTGCTGCTCCCCTGCAACGTGGTCGTCCGGGCGGACGGTGACGGCACCGTCGTCGAGGCCGTCGATCCGCAGGTGCTGGTCGCGCTCGCGGGGCCGGACGGCGGGCTCGACGAGATCGCCGACGAGGCCGCCCGACGGTTGCGCGCCGCGCTCGACTCGCTGAGGGGCTGAGGGGGATCCGGCCGTGAACGCTCCCGTCGTCGTCGGATTCGACGGCTCGCCCGAAAGCCTCGCCGCCACCGAGTGGGCCGCCCGCGAGGCTCAGCGCCGCCGTGCCCCTCTCACCGTCCTCCAGGCCTGGCCCGGCCCGCACCGGGATGTCGTGGGCAGGGACGAATCCTTCCGCCAGGCGCAGGAACGACTGGCCGCCCGAGAAGCGCAGTTGATCGACACGGCGCCCGGGGTCCCCGTGACCGCCTCGACGGTGTCGGGCGATCCGGTCGAGGCCCTGGAGGAGGCCGGCCGGACCGCCGCCCTGCTCGCGCTCGGCTCGCGCGGCCTCGGCACCATCCGCGGGTACCTGACCGGCTCGGTGAGCCAGGAGGTGCTGCGCCGGGCGGCCTGCCCGGTGGTGCTCGTCCGCGCACGCGAGGGACAGTCAGGCGGGCGAGAACCGGACGGCCCTGTCGTCGTCGGGCTCGACCTGGCGCACCCTGCGGACGACGTGCTGGCCTTCGCCTTCGAGGCCGCCGCGGTCCGCGCCGCGCCGCTGCGGGTCGTCCACGTGTGGTCCCCGCCGGCCGGCAGCGAGTACATGTCCTACGGCGCCATCGGCGGGCTGGAGGGCGAGATCTCCAGCGTCGAGTGGAACGGGCTCGCCAAGGCCATGGAGGCCTGGCGGGCCCGACACCCCGAGGTGGCCGTGACCGCCGACCTGGTCCGGGGCAAGGCCGCCGTCGAACTCGTGGACGCGGCGGCCGCGGCCCGGCTGCTCGTCGTCGGCCGCCGCGCCCGGCACCTGCCCCTGCGCCACCACCACCTGGGGGCGGTCGCGCACGCCGTGGTCCACCACGTCCACTGCCCGGTCGCCGTCGTCCCGTACGGCTGACCCCCGCCCCGCTCTGCCGCCCGTCACCCGGGTGGCAGGCCGTACTGGCGCCGGCACCGAACGGCCCGCACGGTGGACGAGGAACTCCGACGGTTCACAGGACGGTGGCGGTACAGATGAACGCGCACGAATCCGCTCCCCGCGTCGTGGTCGGTGTCGACGGCTCGCCGTCGTCGCACGCCGCGCTGCGCTGGGCGCTCCGGCACGCCAAGCTGATCGGCGGCGTCGTCGACGCGGTGGGCGCCTGGGAGCCGCCCAGCCACATGGGCTGGTCGGCGCCCGTGGTCGACCACTCCTTCGACCGGGAGGTGGCCGAGCGGCGGTTCGCCGACGAGCTCGACCGGGTGCTCGGCGAGGGCCGGCCGGTGGAAGTGCGCCGGACGATGGTGATGGGCGAACCGTCCGACGTCCTCCTGAACGCCTCCCGGGGCGCCGAGCTGCTCGTGGTGGGCAGCCACGGCCGTAGCGGCTTCACCCGCGCGCTGCTCGGCTCGGTCAGCGTGCGCGTCACGCAGCACGCCACGTGCCCGGTGGTCGTCGCCCGCGCGGACTGAGCCGACCTGGACGTCTCGCTGCGCAGTGTTCGGGGCGCGACCTGCCCCGACCCGGGGTGCGGCGGAGGGTCAACTCCGGGCCACGCGCAGCGCCCAGAGGACCAGGGGCACCTGGAGCGGGAGCCGCGCGACGGCGGCGGTGCGCAGCGGCGCCGGGCGGTGGCGCCAGTCGCGGGCCATCCGCACGTTGGCCGGGAGCACGGCGACGAAGAGCCCGGCGGCGGCCAGCGCGCCGGCCCGGCGGGTGCGCGGGTGGGCGACCGCCGCGCCGACAACCACTTCCGCGAGACCGCTCAGGTGGGTCCAGGTCCGGGGACTGCCGGGCAGGGCGCGCGGGACGATCGCGTCGAACGGGCGCGGGGCGGCGAAGTGCGCCACCCCGGCGCCCAGCAGCAGCCCGCTCAGGAGGCGGGCGGAACGGTCGGACCGGTCGGATCTGTCGGCGGGCATGCTGCTCCTCCAGGTGCGCGTCGGCGGGCCCCGGCGCGGAAGGCCCGCCGTGACTACCGGAGAGTAACCCCGGCGGGGCGGCAGGCGGAACACCCGGCCGGGCCCGCGCGCCCTCACGTGAACGGCAGCAGCATGACCGGCGCGCCGCTCGGGTGCGCGGACCCGCCCGCCGGCTCGACCGTGACGCCGACGCCCGTCGCCCCGTCCAGCGCCCCGAAGAGCACGAGCGACCCGTCGCCGCTCGGCAGCAGCCCCGCCGGGCGCATCGTCCCGGCGTCGTCGAACCAGAGCTCGTACGTCCGGCCGCCGGCCGGGGCGGGCATCCCCGAGGCGAGGAAGGCCGCCTGACCGCGGCCGTGCGACCACACCACGGTGCCCACACCCGCCCTGCCGGCCGCCGTGCCGCTGGCGGTACGGGCGTCGGGCGCGGCGAGGAGGTCCGCGAACCGGTTCTGCTGCAGTTGCAACGCGGCGGCCCGCGCCCGTGCCCGGTCGGCCTCCCGGTGCTGCTGGACGGCGAGGCCGCCGGCGCCGGCCGTGACGGCCAGGCAGGCGGCGAGCGCCAGCTTCGGCCACGCGCGGCGCAGCCGGCCGGGCCGGGCGCCCTCCGCCGCGGCGGCCGCGGTCCGCGGGGCCTCCTGCCGGATGGCGGGCAGCGCCGCCATCACCCGCGCCTTCATCGCCTCCGGCGGCACCACGGACTCCGCCGCCCCCAGCCTGGCCAGGGTCGCGGCGAACTCGGCCACCTCCTGGGCGCAGGCCGGACAGTCGGCCAGGTGGCGTTCGAACTCCGCGCTCTCGGCCGGGTCCAGCGCGTGCGCGGCGTACGCGCCCGTCAGCGTGTGCAGGTCGGCGACGGTCATGCCCCCACCCCCAGGCAGTCGCGCAGGCGGATGAGTCCGTCGCGCACGCGGGTCTTGATCGTGCCCAGCGGCACGCCGAGCACCTCGGCGACCTGCGGGTAGGTGAAGCCGCGGTAGTACGCCAGCGTCAGCGACTCGCGCTGCAGCTCGGTGAGCACGCGCATGCACCGCCGCACCTGCTCGCGTTCCAGCCGGCCCTCGACCTGCTCGGCGACCTCGTCGAACACCGGGGCGTGGGCGGCGGCCGCCGCCCGCCGGTCGCGGTCGGCGGAGGCCTGCGCGGCGCGGACCCGGTCCACCGCGCGCCGGTGCGCGATGGTCAGCACCCACGCCATCACCCCGCCGCGTTCGGCCTGGTAGCGGGCGGCGGTGCGCCACACCTCGAACAGCACCTCCTGGGCGACCTCCTCGGACTGCGCCGGGTCCCGCAGGACGCGGCGGACCAGGCCGAGCACCGGCCCGGCGACCGCGTCGTACAGGCGCGAGAACGCCTCCTGGTCCCCGCGCGCGACCCGCGCGAGCAGGTCTCCGAGGTCCTGTCCGGACCGCCCCGGCCCGGACAGGTGCACGACGGCGCTCATCCGGCCGTTCCCCGGTCACGGCGGGCGGACGGCGGCCCCAACGGGCGGACGGCAGGCATGGAGGACCTCCCAGGGCCCGGCCGGGGAGCGGCCCGGCAGGGCGGAGCGGAACGGACTGACACCCCTCCTTCGAGGCCGGCACCCGACCGGATTGGCCTGTATCCGGGGCCGCCGCCTGTACGGGGTTGTACGGAGTTCGTGACTCCGCACACCGCCTCGGCCAGCCTTGAGGCAGAACTCGACCAGGGGCCGGACGGGCCGCCCGCCAGGCACGCCAAGTCCGGTGGCCCGGACGCGAGTTCCCGATGAGGGACGTACGCAGCCGTCAACGCCGAAGGAGTCTCCGTGAAACCCCGTCTCGCCGCGTCAGCCGGAGTGCTGGCGCTCGCCGCGACCGCCACGCTGTTCGCCGCCGGGACGGCCTCCGCCGACAACGGCGGCTGCCGGGCCCCGTACTACGCGGACGGCGTGCTGACCCAGGCCTGCATCAGCTCGGAGGGCGGGCGCACCATCCGCGCCTCCGCGTACACCGCGGACCAGGTCCACAACACCGTCGACCTGTGCGTCAAGATCGTCGACGGCGCGGGGAACCAGTACGGCGGGACGGCGTGCAGCCGGCAGGACGCCTACTACGGCTCCGTGAACGGCTACGCGACCAACGTGCCGCCCGGCAGGTACTACGCCGTGGCGTGGTTCACCGCCCCCGGCTACTACTACGCCGGCGAGTCCCCCGCGATCGACGTCTCCTGAGCCCGGGCGCCGGCATCCACGGGGGTGACGTCGGCGCCCGCCCCGGCCCCGCCCCGCGCCGCTGCCCGGCGCGGGGCGGGGCCTCGATCACCCGATCGGGTGATCGAGGGGTGGGACGCTCGTGGTGACCGAGCCCTCTCGTCGCCCGAGGACGGATCCGGGGTGGTCGAGGAGACGTGGGGGTGACGGTCGCCGAGCCGGGACGGTGGCGCGCATCCGGACCTTGAAGGTGCGTCGGTCCGGTCACGTGGCGTGCGGGCCCCGGGCCGGGCGGGGGACGTCGGCGGGCTCGGGGGCGGGTGAGCGGTGCGCGGCCGCATCGCCCACGGGGATGCGCGGGAGGGCGTACGGGTGCTCGTCGCGCAGGTAGCCGATGAGGTGCTCGCGCAGGGCGCAGCGGAGGGCGAACGCGTCGTCGGCGTTGGCCGCCGTGGCCAGCGCGCGGACGACGATCGTGGTGGGCGTGGTGTCGACGACCTGGAGGGCGCTGCCCTGACCGTCCCACAGGTCGCTCTTGGCCAGGAAGTCGTCGAACTCCTGCCGCAGCAGGGCCACCGGGGCGTGGTGGTCCAGGTGGAGCAGGGCCGTGCCGGTGATCCGGCTGGAGCGGCGGGTCCAGTTCTCGAACGGGCGGCCGACGAAGTAGGACATCGGCATCACCAGCCGCCGCTGGTCCCAGGTCTCGATCACCACGGCCGTCAGCGTGATCTCCTCGACCTTGCCCCACTCGCCGGCCACCACGACGACGTCCCCGATGCGGGCCAGGTCGCCGAAGGCCATCTGCACCCCGGCGAAGACGTTGGCGAGCGTGCTCTGCGCCGCCACTCCCGCCGCCACACCGACCAGTCCGGCGGAGGCGAGCAGGCTCGTGCCGACGCCGCGGACCTCCGGGAAGGTCATCAGGACGGCGCCCAGGGTGGCGACGGCGACGATCGCCTGGCAGATGCGGCCGAGCAGGCTGGCCTGGGTCCGGGCGCGCCCCGCCCACGCCGGGTCGCGCCGGTAGACGGCGATCTTGAGGGCGCCCTCGGCGACGAGTGCGACCAGCCGGCCGCACAGCCATCCCCCGGAGGCGATCGCCAGGATCACCGTCAGGTGGCGCAGCCCCTCGCGGACGGCGGGCGGAGCGGCGATCCACGGTTGCGCGGCGGCGAGCACGAGGCACGCCGTCAGCGCGAGGACGGGCTGTCGGCAGCGGCGCACCATCATCGGTACGCCGGTGGTGGTGCCCGGGGCCGCCAGGCGCCGTGCCACCGCCTGCACCAGCCGGTCGAGACCGTAGGTGACGAGGGCGGCGGCGACGCCGACGACGGCGAGGCGGAGCAGGCTCCACCACATGGAGCGGTCTCCCTTCTGCGGTGGCGGCTCACGCCGTTGAAGGCGTTCGCGCCGGTCACACCGTTCAAGCCGTTCACACGGTTCATCCGGTTCATCCGCTTCAGTCGGGCGGCTCGGGCGGTCCGGGGTGGCCCGGCTGTGGCGTGGCCGGGTCGGGCGGCGGCCAGAGCGGCTCCGGATCCGGGGTCGGCTCCGGGAGCGGGTCCGGGGTCGGATCCGGCGGGGGCTCGGGCGTGCCGGGCGACGGCGGGGGGTCGGGCACCAGGGGCGGACCGGACGGCCGTGTCGGCTCCGGCGGCGCCAGCGGCTCCGGCGGCGGTGGCGGGAGGCCGGGTTCGGCGGGCGTGATGGTCATGGTGGTGTCTCCCATCGGGATCGGTCCGGTGCGGTCAGGCGGCCAGCAGGTCCTTGAGCCCCTGGTCCCAGTCGATCCGGGTGTGTTCGAGGCCGGGCGGCACCATCCGGGCGGTGGCGGCCAGGAACCGGGCGACCCGGTCGGCGGAGGCCGCGAGCAGGGCGATGCCCTCCTCGCCGGCGAGGGCGATCAGCACGTAGGCGTCGTCGAAGGGGGCGACGTGGACGTCGCCCTCCCCCGTCGGCGCGTGGAGCCCGGCGACGAGCAGGTCGCGCGAGAGCGTCCACAGGGCGCCCGGCTGGTAGTCCGCGAAGTCCAGCGCCACCGCGTGCGGCTCGTCGGACCGGTAGGACCAGCCGACCTCCAGGAGCCGGCTGCGTTCGTCCCCGGTCATCAGGCGCATGGTGATCCGGGTGGCAAGGCATTCCATGGGGCGTTTCCCCTTCCCGGGTTCGTCGGGCCGGGACGGCCGCAGGTCGTCCCGGCCCGTGCGTGTGTGGTGTCCGGCGGTCCGGCGCGTCCGGCGGTGCGGGCGGGGCAGCGCGCCGGGTCAGAAGATCCGGCCGCCGTAGAAAGCGTCGTAGTACGGTCCGAACCGACCGCGGGCGTCGTAGTCGTCGTCCTGGCCGCCTTCGCCGAGGTCGGGACTGTTCTTGATCTCGTCCCTGGACCGGTCGACGTAGACCTTCTGCTCGGCGATCTCGATGCGCGTCACGGTGCCGGCCGGGAGCAGCACGCGCCGGCCGAAGATCCACGGGCCGGTGTCGACGACGAGGTACTGCTCGCCCACCGCCTCGGACAGCTTGTCGACCTTGCCGATCGGACCGTCGACCGCCTCCACGTGGAAGCCGATGAGGTCGGTGCCGGCCGAGTGCCCCGCGGCGGTGCGGAACTCCCAGATGTCACGGCGCTCGGTCATGACTGCCTCCGTTCGTCTCCTCGAAAGCCGGGCTCCGTCGTACGGGCCCGGCCGGTCGTGACGGGTCGGCTGCCCCGGATGCGGCGGTTCATGCCACCGGATCGACGAACCGCCCGCAGCGGCCGGGACCGCCCGGCGTTCAGGCGGACGACGCCGGTCCCGCGGCGGCGCTGCGCTCGACGTGGTGCTTGAAGTCGTTCAGGTCGTCGATGACCCGGCGGTCGACGAAGCCGAGCGCCTCGACGAGGTGCTCCCAGAGCCCGTGCGGCTCGATCTCCAGCTGGAGCATGATGCGGGTGGTCCGGTCGTCCACCTGGTGGAAGGTGACGACGCCGCTGTGGCGCACCGGGCCGGTCCCGCCGTCCCAGGCGACCCGCTCGCCCTCCACGACCTCCGTGGTCACGGCCTCGAACTCCCGGCGGCCGCCGGCCGTCACGACCACCCAGCTGCTGTTCCCGGGCCCGGACACGTCGACGCTCACCACGCCGCGCATGAACCGCGGGAAGTCCTCGCACCGCACCCAGCGCTCGTAGACCTCGCCGCGCGGCGCCGCTATCTCGACCGACTCCTCGATCCGTCCCATGCCTTCCTCCTCCTCGACCTCCGGCCCTTGCTCCCCCGACGCCGCCCGGCTGGCGGCCCACGGGTGCCCGGGTGCCCCGTTCCCCGCCCGGCATGCACCGTGTGCGGCGAGCCCGTTACGATCCGTCCACGAAGTGCCCGACATGACGCCCGATCCGGCCGTTCACACAACCCTCACAACGGGAACCGGCATGGTTCCGGACCCGGCGGGTAACCGGGGACGGACCGTACGCCGAGGGGAAAGGACCGACATGGCCACGACCAGTGACGAACTCCTCCACCGCGCGACAGGCCCTGCTCCGGACGAGGCGCCGCCGGTCGGCGTGCCCGGAGACGCGTGCGCCGTCATCCCCGAGCTCGACGGCATCGACGACCCCCGGCACGTCGCGCCCGCCGACGCGCGCGAGCTGACCAAGGTCCTGCTGGTCCGGCTGGCGGCGCTGGAGGAGGGCACCCGCGAGTACTCCTACGTGCGGGCCACGCTGATCGAGCTCAACCTGTCCCTCGTCCGGTTCGCGATCCGCCGCGTGGGCAACCGCCAGGAGCCCCTCGAGGACCTCATACAGGTCGGCTCGGTCGGCCTGATCAAGGCGATCGACCGCTTCGACCCCGACCACGGCGCGGAGTTCACCACCTTCGCCCTGCCGACCATCCTCGGCGAGATCCGCCGCCACTTCCGCGACGCCACCTGGGCCGTCCACGTGCCGCGCCGCCTGCAGGAGCTGCGCATCACCCTCGCGAAGTCCCGCGACGAGCTGTTCCAGCGCCTGGGCCGCGCGCCGACGGTGCCCGAGATCGCCGCCCACCTCGACCTGTCGGAGGAAGAGGTGATCGAGGGCCTCGCCGCCGCCAACGGCCACACCGCGGGCTCCCTGGACGCCCCCGCCATCGAGGGCCAGGAGGAGGCGAACCCGCTCGCCCAGCGGCTCGGCGAGGAGGACCCGCGGTTCGACACCGTCGAGGCCCTGATCGTCCTCAAGCCCCTCATCGCCGCCCTGCCGGAGCGCGACCGGCTCATCCTGTCCATGCGCTTCGGCGAGGACCTCACCCAGTCCCAGATCGGCGCCCGCCTCGGACTGTCCCAGATGCACGTCTCCCGGCTCCTCAACCGCCTCCTGAAGAAGCTCCACGCGCACCTCACCGCCACCTGAGCCGGCCCCCGCGAAGCCGCGCACGCCACCCGAGGCCTTGGCCGCACCCGGGTGGCGTGCGTACGCTCGTGGAGCACACCCGTGGAGGGGAAACACGACGATGCCCGCAGAGCAGACGATGCCCACAGAGAACGAGCCAGCGACCGTGCCGACCACCGCGTTCCCCGACCCCTTCCAGCCGGGCTCCCGCCCCCGGCCCGACCTGGTCGTGCACACCCGGCTCACCGACGCCGGGGCGGCCGTCTGCGCGCTGGCGGGCGACCTCGACATCGAGACCCTGGAGCCCGCCAGGAACGCGCTCCACGACCTGGTGCGCCGGCGCCCGCCACTGCTCGTCGTCGACCTCGGGCACGTCGACTTCTGCGACTCCTCCGGCCTGAACCTGCTGCTGCAGACCCGCATGGCGACGATCGCGGCGGACGTCGGCTTCCGCCTCGCGGCGCCGTCCGCCATGGTGCTGCGGCTACTCGAACTGACCTGCGCCGACAGCGTGTTCTCACTCCACCCCTCCGTGGACGCGGCGCTCGCCGCACCGCTCTGACCGGCGGCGCGCATATTCCGGCGACAGCCGGGAATCCGAGCAGACGAAGCACACCGGAGCACGGCAGCACCACCAGGTGCCACCAAGCGCACCGAAGCACGACCAAGCTCAGCGAACAGACGAAACGGACCGCGTCGCCGAAGCCGAAGGGGACCCCGCACATGACGACCAGCCGGGCAACCCTGGACGACGACCGGCCGGGCACCGGCCCCACCCTGCCGCCCGGCGGACAGCGCCGGCGCCTGCACCTGGCCGGGCAGCCGAAGCCCGTCGCCCGTGCCCGGGCGTACGCCGCGCAGGCCGTCGCCGACTGGTCGTGGCCGACCGGCGGCTCCGGCGGGGACGACATCGTGCTCCTCGTCGCCGAGCTGGTCGCCAACGCCATGCTGCACGCCGGGGGCCCGGTGGACCTCGTCCTCGACGCCTCCGAAGCCCGCCTGCGCATCGAGGTCACCGACCGCTCCACCGCCCTGCCCGAGCCGCGCCTGCCCCACCTCCCGGGCCTGCCCGGCGGCCACGGCCTCTTCATCGTCCAGAACGCCGCGACCCGCTGGGGCGCCGAGCCGCACGCCGAGGGCAAGACGGTCTGGGCCGAGATCGACGCGACACCAGCGAGCCCCGGAACCTGAGCGACCGCTCCGGCACGGTGACGTCGGAGTCGTCCCCGTGCGGCACAACTGCCGTGCCCTGCGGGACGAATGACACGAGCACAGCGGCCAGCACGCCCTTCCCCACCCCCGCACCACCGGGTCGCTGTCGGCAGCACGCGCGCTCCCCTCGTCGTTCGACGACACCGGCGACCGGGCGGACCACAGCACGGCGGACCACCGCCTTGTCAAGCCGGCGGGAAGGATCCGTCAAAGTCTCCGCCGCGAAGGCCCCGCCCGGCGCGTCGACCGCTCCGACCCGCTAGCCTGGACCGCTTGTTCCCCCCGCGTTCCGCGCGGTCCCCGAGAGCCCTCCGAGGAGCACAGCGCCGTGTCCGACAGCTTCGCGCACCTGCACGTCCACACCGAGTACTCGATGCTGGACGGGGCGGCGAAGAACGGCAAGCTGTTCGCCGAGGCGCAGAGACAGGGCATGCCCGCCATCGCGATGAGCGACCACGGCAACATGTTCGGCGCGTACGAGTTCTTCCACGCCGCCGCGAAGACCGGGGTGAAGCCGATCATCGGCATCGAGGCGTACGTCGCCCCGGCCTCGCGCTTCCTGAAGAAGCAGGTCTTCTGGTCCCCCGGCGGCCAGCGCCCCACCGGCGCCGACGGCGAGGGCGGCAAGGACGTCTCCGGCGGCGGCCGCTACACCCACATGACCATGTGGGCGCAGAACGCGACCGGCCTGCGGAACCTGTTCAAGCTCTCCTCGCTCGCGTCGATGGAGGGCTACTACATGAAGCCCCGCATGGACCGCGAGCTGATCGCCGCGAACGCGGGCGGCATCATCGCCACCACCGGCTGCCCCTCCGGCGAGGTGCAGACCCGGCTGCGGCTCGGCCAGTACGACGAGGCGGTCAAGGCGGCCGGCGCCTACCAGGACATCTTCGGCAAGGAGAACTACTTCCTGGAGCTGATGGACCACGGCCTCGACATCGAGCGGGACGTCCGCGAGGACCTGCTGCGCCTGGCCAAGCAGCTGAACATCCCGCTGCTGGCCACCAACGACTCGCACTACGTGACCGCCGACCAGGCCGACGCCCACGACAGCCTGCTCTGCGTCGGCGTGGGCAAGAACAAGGACGACCCGAACCGGTTCAAGTTCCAGGGCACCGGCTACTACGTGAAGACCGCCGAGGAGATGCGCGAGCTCTTCCGCGAGCTGCCGCAGGCCTGCGACAACACCCTCGCGATCGCCGAGCGCGTCGAGTCGTACGAGGAGGTCTTCACCTACGTCGACCGGATGCCCCAGTTCGACGTGCCCGAGGGCGAGACCCAGGCCTCCTACCTGCGCAAGAAGATCGAGATCGGGCTCAAGCACCGGTACGGCGACAGCCCGAGCCAGGAGGTGCTGGACCGCATCGAGCTGGAGATGGGCGTGATCACCCCGATGGGGTTCGACGCCTACTTCCTCGTGGTCGCCGACATCTGCCAGTACGGCCGGGACAACGGCATCCCGGTCGGTCCCGGCCGAGGCTCGGCGGCCGGCTCGATGGTCGCCTACCTGACCGGCATCACCCAGCTGGACCCGCTGGAGCACGACCTCCTCTTCGAGCGCTTCCTCAACCCCGAGCGCATCAACCCCCCGGACGTCGACATCGACTTCGACGACCGCCAGCGCGACCAGATGGTCCGCTACGTCACCGAGAAGTACGGCGCCGCCTACACGGCCCAGGTGAACACCTTCGGCACGATCAAGGCCAAGGCCGCCGTCAAGGACGCCAACCGCATCCTCGGCTACCCGTTCTCCATGGGCGACCGCATCACCAAGGCGATGCCGCCGGACGTCATGGGCAAGGGCGTGCCGCTGGCCGACCTCTTCGACGAGAAGCACGCCCGGTACAACGAGGGCACCGAGATCCGGGCGCTCTACCAGAACGAGCCGGACGTCAAGAAGATCATCGACACCGGCCGGGGCATCGAGGGCCTCATCCGCGGCACCGGCGTGCACGCCGCGGCCGTCATCCTCTCCTCCACCCCGCTGCTCGACCTGATCCCGCTGCACATGCGGGACAAGGACGGCGTGATCATCACCGGCTTCGACTACCCGTCGTGCGAAGCCATGGGCCTGATCAAGATGGACTTCCTGGGTCTGCGGAACCTGGGCATCATCGACCACTGCATCAAGATCGTGAAGGCCAACCGGGGCATCGACGTCGACATCGAGAAGATCCCGATCGACGACCCCACCACCTACCAACTGCTCGCCCGCGGCGACACCCTGGGCGTGTTCCAGCTCGACGGCGGCCCCATGCGCGCCCTGCTCAAGCTGATGAAGCCCACCGAGTTCGCCGACATCTCCGCCGTCTCCGCGCTCTACCGGCCCGGCCCGATGGGCATGAACTCGCACACCAACTACGCCCTGCGCAAGAACGCCCAGCAGGAGATCGTCCCGATCCACCCCGAGCTGGAGGAGCCGCTCAAGGACGTCCTCGGCCCCACCTACGGCCTGATCGTCTACCAGGAGCAGGTGCAGCGAGCCGCCCAGGTGCTGGCCGGCTACTCGCTCGGACAGGCAGACCTGCTGCGCCGCGCGATGGGCAAGAAGAAGAAGGAGGTACTGGAGAAGGAGTTCGTGCCCTTCCACGCGGGCTGCAAGGAGCGCGGCTACTCCGACGAGGCCATCCAGGCGGTGTGGGACGTCCTGGTCCCGTTCGCCGGCTACGCGTTCAACAAGTCGCACTCCGCCGCGTACGGCCTGGTCTCGTACCAGACCGCCTACCTGAAGGCCAACTACCCGGCCGAGTACATGGCCGCGCTGCTCACGTCCGTCGCCGACGACAAGGACAAGATGGCCGTCTACCTGGCCGAGTGCCGGCAGATGGGCATCAAGATCCTCTCCCCCGACGTCAACGAGTCGGTGGTCGACTTCACCGCCGTCGGCAGCGACGTCCGCTTCGGCCTCAAGGCCGTGCGCAACGTCGGCGTGCCGGTCATCGAGTCCCTGGTGCGCACCCGCGAGGAGAACGGCAAGTACACCTCGTTCCCCGACTTCCTGGACAAGGTCGAGCTGGTGGTCTGCAACAAGCGCACCGTCGACTCCCTGGTCAAGGCGGGCGCCTTCGACTCGCTCGGGCACACCCGGCTCTCGCTCAGCAGCGTCCACGAGACCGCGATCGACGCCGTCACCGGGGTGAAGAAGCAGCAGGCCATCGGCCAGGACGACCTGTTCGGCGCGATGGACGCCGGCGACGGCGACGGCCCGGGCATCGGACTGGACTTCCAGCTCACCGACCAGGAGTGGCCCCGCCGCCAACTCCTGGCCCTGGAGCGCGAGATGCTCGGCCTGTACGTCTCCAGCCACCCGCTGGACGGCGCCGAGCACATCCTCTCCCAGAACCGCGACACCTCGATCGCCGAACTCCTCGGCTCCGGCCGCTCCGAGGGCGAGGTCCGCCTCTCCGGCCTGATCACCGGCGTGGACCGGCGCATCAACAAGGCGGGCAACGCCTGGGCGATCATCACCCTGGCCGACCGCGACGGCTCGGTCGAGGTGCTGTTCTTCCCCGCGACCTACAACCTCATGGCCGACCAGATGATCGAGGACAACGTGATCTCGGTGCGCGGCCGCCTCAACGAGCGCGACGGATCGCTCAGCATCTTCGGCCAGGAGATCAGCACGCTCGACGTCTCCTCCGCCGAACTCGGCACCAAGCCGCCGGTCCAGATCACCGTCCCGGTCTCCCGGCTCACCCCTCAGGTGGTCGCCGAACTCAAGCTCGCACTCCAGGCCCACCCCGGCGACGTCCCGGTCCGCCTGCTGACCACCAACTGGGACAAGAACACGCTCTACGAGCTTGGCTTCCTGGTGAACCCCGACAACGGCCTCGCCTCGGACGTCAAGACGCTCCTCGGCAACCGCGCCTGGGCGGGCGCGGCCGTGCGGGCCTGAGCCCGGAGCCCGACCCGGCGCCTCCGGCGGCTCGTCCGACCGGCCGGGGGCGTCGTGGTCCTCCGGCCGGGATCCGCTTCCCGGCCGACTCGTCGCGTCATCGCGGTCAGAGCGGGTACACGCGCTCGCGCAACGACCTGAGGAGGTGCCACGATGACCATCCCGACGCCCCCGGATCCGGACACCGTGCCGATCCCCCACCCCAACCCGGCGCCGCGTCCCGGCAAGGACCCCGACCCCGTCCCGCCGCCCATCCCGCCGTTCCCGGACCCAGTGCCCTACCCCGACCCGGACCCGGCACCACGGCCGGAGCCCCACCCCGGGCAGGCCTGGCGAAGGTCTCGCGCTGGTCGGTCACCAGGGCGAGCGGGCCCACCTCAGGGCCGGCACCGCCTGATCCGTCGACCGGAGACCGTGGTCAGGCGTCCACCGGTTGCGGCGTGAGGCGCTTGAGGCCCTTGCGGTCGTAGTAGCGCGTCATGGCGAAGCCGAACACCAGCGCCGCGGCGAAGCCGACCGCGATCATGATCCACGCGCGGTTCAACCCGGCGTCGGCCCGGGCGTCGAAGTAGAGGATCGACCGGACGCCCGCGCTGAGCTGCCGCATCGGCTCGAAGGCGCCGAGGAAGCGGTAGAAGGCCGGGGTCGCCTCCAGCGGGATGGTCGCCCCGGAGGAGGGCAGGGCCAGGGCGATGAAGACGAACATCGACACGAGCTGCCCGATGCTGCCGAACGCCGCGTTGATGGCCTGGACGCCGAGGCCGACGGCGAGGCAGGCGCAGTAGGAGAAGATCCACAGCAGCGGGATGTGCGAGGCGTCCATGCCGAGCACGACGATGCAGGCCACCATGACCATCGACGTGGTCAGCACCGAGATCCCGGCGGTCATCACCATCTTCAGCACCAGGGTCCGGGTGCGGTCGATCGGGACGGTGGGCCGGCGCGTGTGCCAGGGGCCGATCTCGCTGTCCGCGTAGCCGAGGGCGGTGTCGACGCCGTTGTGGACCAGGTTGCCGCCGATGAAACCGGCGAGCACCAGCAGCAGGCTGTAGTAGAACGCGCTGAGTCCGAGGCCGCTGTGCCTCCCGATCGGGTGGCCGACCTGCGTCACCACCGCGACGGGGTCGGCCAGCAGCAGGCGGGCGGTCGCGTCGGCCCCTGGTGCGGCCAGCTGTTTTCCGATGCTCAGCGACGCCTGGTGGGCGGCGTTCTGGTTGATCTGGGAGGCGAGTGACGAGCCGAGGCTGCCCACGCCGGGGTTGGTCAGCACGGTGATGGTGGGCCGCGACGTGGCGCCCGGCGTGGTCAGCGCGCCGACCGAGGCCGTGAAGTCCGCGGGGATCACCAGCGCGCCGTAGACCCGGCCGGAGGCCAGCTGGTCCTGCGCCTCGGCCCGGCCGACCTGGCGCCAGTCCACCGAGCCCGCGGGCGAGGCCGCGACGACCGCCCCCGCCACCTGCGCCCCGAGGTTCTGCTGCTGTCCGGGCAGTGGCGCCCCGGTGTCCCCGTTCACCAGGGCGACCGGCAGGTGGTGCAGGTTGCCGTTCGGGTCGAGGACGCTGCCCATGTACAGCAGCGACAGCCCCAGCGCCACCAGCGCCGCGAGCACGGACGGGATCAGCCACAGCATCGGTCGCCTCAGCAGGGCGCCGACGGGCACCTGGGGGCGGGCACCGCGGGGCGGGGGGATCGGGGAGGACACGGTGGACCACGCTAGAACGCCGCGGCGGCCGTTGGACGGCGCGACACGGCGCGACATGCGGCAGCGGCCGGCGGGCGGCCGTGGACCACGGGCGCCGGATCACCAGCAAGCAACCGCATCAATCAGGTCACATCTGGAACATCGTATGATGACCCAACTCCCGCGCTACGCGCGAAGAGTTCCATAGATGTCCCCTTTGACCGATTCATCTCCCGCTTCCCACGCACGGAGCCACCCTCATGGAGAACCTGTCCACCGTCGACGTCGACGGCGCGATAGAGACCCGCGGTATCGAACCCGTTCCCGACCACGAGCGCGGGGGCAGAGTCCGCGAGCTCTTCCCGACCTGGGTCGCGGCGAACATCAGCGTCCTGCTGCTCACCATGGGTGCCGCCCTGGTCGTGTTCAACCAGCTGAACTTCTGGCAGGTCCTGGTCGTCGCGGCGTGCGCAGCGCTCGTCTCGTTCGGCATGGTCGGCGTGCTGTCGGTCTCCGGCAAGTGGGGCGGGGCGCCGGGCGCGACCCTCTCGCGGGCCACCTTCGGGGTGCGCGGCAACCTCTTCCCGGGCGCGATCCTCTGGATCGCCCGCTTCGGCTGGGAGACGATCAACGCCGTCACCGGCGCCTACGCCGTCCTGACCGTCCTCGACCTCCTGTTCGGCGTCAAGAGCAACACCGCGCTGATCGTGATCACGCTGTTCGCCTTCGTCGCCTGCACGTTCCTGGTCTCCGGCATGGGCCGCAAGGCGCTGAACGTCTGCAACACCTGGTCGACGTACCTCTTCGGCCTCTTCAGCGTCCTCGTGCTCGGCTACCTGATCGCGACCATGAAGTGGAGCGAGGTCTTCGCCAAGCCGGCGGGCACCACCGCGATGATGATCGCCGGCATCGGGACCATCGCCGCCGGCGGCATCAGCTGGGTCCCCACCGGCCCCGACTTCGCCCGCTACCTGCCGCACGCCGCCTCCGGCAAGAAGATCGTCGGCGTGACGGTCTCCGGCGCGGGCCTGGTCATGGTGCCGATGGTCCTGATGGGCGCCGTGATGGCGGTCGCCTCCCCCGGCCTGGCCGACGCCGCGGACCCGGTCTCCTTCCTCGGTGACCTCCTGCCGACCTGGCTGGCCGTGCCCTACCTGCTCACCGCGATCGTGGGCATGCTGCTGATCAACAGCCTCTCCATGTACTCGGCCGGCTTCACCGCGCAGACCATGGGCGTCAAGCTCCCGCGCGCCCTGGCCGTCAGCATCAACGCCGTGATCTCGCTGGTCGGCGGCCTGCTGCTGATGCTGGTCGCCAAGAGCTTCCTGGGTTCCTTCATCACCTTCCTGATCCTGCTCGCCGTCTCCTTCTCCGCCTGGATCGGCGTCTACGCGGTGGACATGTACCGCCGCAAGTCGCGCGCGGTGCGCTACGACGCCGCCGCCCTGATGGACACCGGCAAGAACAGCCGCTACTGGTACGCGGGCGGCTTCTGCTGGCAGGCGATGGTGTCCTGGGTGCTCGCCCTGCTCTTCGGCCTGGCCTTCACCAAGTGCGACTGGTTCGCCGGCCCGCTCTCCGGCACCCCCGTCGGCAAGTACGGGCTCGCCTGGGCCGCGACCATCGTGATCTCCGGCGTGATCATGGCCGTGCTCCCCGAGCCCCGGGAGAACACCGCCGCGACCGCCGAGCAGCCCGCCGCGGCCGAGGCGAAGCAGCCCGAGAAGGTCTCCGCCTGACCGCTCCACACGAACACCCCCCGGTCCGCCCGGGCGCCGATTCAGCCGAGTCGGTGCCCGGGCGGCCCGGTTTCGTCCGGGGTCAGGACCGGCGGGCGCAGGAGGTCAGGCGGTCGGCCAGGTCGAGGACGAGGTCGCGCAGTTCGGTGGGGCGCTCGATGGCGAAGGGGCGGTCGAGGGCGGCCAGGACTGTCGGGAGCCAGTCGAGGCGTTCCACCCGTAGTTCTGCTCGGCGCCAGCGTTCGGTCGGGTCCTCCTCGTCCAGGGTCGCGACACCGGCGGGGAGGTGGGCGCGGATCTGGGCGGCCGTGCCGTGGATTGTCACCGTCACTTCGTGGCGGTAGTCGGCCGTGGCGAGTGCCGACAGGAGGCGTTCCGCCGGGCCGGGGCCCTCGGGGGGCTCGAACGAGCCGGGTAGGTGTCTGGCGGCCGCGATGCGGTCCAGGCGGAAGGTCCGGTCCTCGGCGAGCACGGCGTCCTGGGCCGTGACGTACCACCGGCCCGCGTGGGCGACGATCCCGTACGCGTGGAGTGTGCGCTCGCTGCGGCGGCCGCCGCGGTCGGTGTAGCGGATCGAGACCGGGCGGCGGTGGCGCACCGCGTCGGCGAGGGTGAGCAGGACCTCGGCGTCCGGGGTGTCGAACTCGCCGGGCGCATCGGTGAAGTCCAGGGTTTCCATGAGCGTGTCGAGCCGGCGGGCGACGTGGTGGGGCAGCACCCGCCGGATCTTCGCCGAGGCCGTCTCCCCCGCCGTGCGCTCGGCCGCCGTCAGACCCGTTCGGCGGCCGGCGACCAGGCCGAGCAGGACGGCCAGCGCCTCGTCGTCGTTGAGCATCAGCGGGGGCAGGCGGTAGCCGGGGGCGAGGCGGTACCCGCCGTAGCGGCCGCGCACCGATTCCACCGGGACGTCCAGGTCGATCAGCTGGTCCACGTACCGCCGCACGGTCCGCCCCTGGACTCCCAGCCGGTCGGCCAGTTCGGCCACGGTGCGGGTGCCGCCCGACTGCAGCAGTTCCAGGAGCGTGAGGACGCGGCCGGCGGGTCGGGACATGGTCCGCAGCCTAACGCGAATAGTGGACCGGTTCTGTCCCCTATTTCTCCTAGCCTCCGGTGTGCACACCTCGTGCACACCGTCCGAACGGCCGAGGAGCCTGTCATGGAATTCGTCTCGATCCGCATCATCACCGGCGACGTCGCCCGCCTCGTCGGCTTCTACGAGCGGGCCACCGGGGCCACGGCGGCGTGGGCCACCGAGGACTTCGCCGAGCTCAGGACGACCGGCGCCACCCTCGCGATCGCCGGCACCCGCACCGTCCCCCTGTTCGCCCCGGGCTCCGCCCGCCCGGCGGCCAACGACAGCGTGATCACCGAGTTCCTCGTCGACGACGTGGACCGCGTCCACGAGGACCTCACCGCCTTCGTCACCGATTTCGTCGCCGGGCCGACCACCATGCCGTGGGGCAACCGCTCCCTGCTGCTCCGCGACCCCGACGGCAACCTCGTCAACTTCTTCGCCCCCGTCACCCCGGCCGCCAAGGCCAGGCTGGCGGGCGGCGAATAGGATTGCGCGCCCCCCGGAGCTGACACGGCTTCAGCGCCACGACCCTGCGAAGCGTTCCGCCGACCACGGGGGCCGTCCCATGTCCACGTCCGTGCCACCGGGTCGGCTTCCCGGGCCCCTTGCCGCCTCGATCCGCCCCCGGCGGACTGGGCGGCAACGAGGACTGGTGTTACGGCCGGCGGCCGGCGCGGCGGGGGTGGGAGCGCGTCGACCCGTGAGAGCTACGTGCCCGGGACGTCCGGGGCCCGGGTGGACGGGCGGGCGCGCAGGACCGGGAGGGCGGAGAGGACGGCCGCCGTCGCCGCGCCGAGGGCGGCCAGGGCGAGGACCGTCCAGGGCGACGGGGCCCGCGCGATGCCCGCGCCGATGCCGCCCAGCTCGCCCTGGCGGTCGATCAGCCACCGGACGAGCGGGATGCCGGCGGCCGCCCCGGCGGCGACCGTGGGCAGGGCGATGGCCGTGCCGCGGACGGCCAGCACGACGGCGGACTGGCCCGGGGTCAGGCCGAGCGCCCGGAGCAGGCCGAGGTCGCGGCGTCGCTCGTGGAAGCCGGCCGCGGCCGTGGTGAGCAGTTCCACGAGGCAGATGAGGGCGAGCAGGAGCAGCAGCCCGACCACGCTGGCCCGCAGCGCGCCGGGCCGGGTGACGGGGCCGGCCGGGAGGCGCAGCTCGACCCGGCCGGCGAGTCCGGCGCGGGCGGGCAGGTCGCGCTGGACCTCGGCGGGGTCGTGGCCGGGGTGCAGCGCGAGCTGCCAGAAGTCGGGGCGGGTGGGGTCGCCGGGCCGGTCGAGGGTGTCGAAGCCGGTGGACAGGACCCGGCCGCCGTTCTCGGGTTCGAGGTCGCGCCCGACGACGTGGAGGATGCGCGGGGTGCCGCCGGTGGTGACGCGCACCCACTGGCCGACCTTGGCGCCGAGGAGGTCGAGGGCGCCCTGACCGGCGACGGCCTCGTCGGTCGCGCGGATCGCCCGGCCCTCGACGACGGTGTACGGGTACGGCGCGTCGGTGGTGCCGACGGCGCGCAGGGTGAGCGTCGCGGACTGGCCGGGGGCGAGGGCCTGCGTCTCGGTGCCCGGGTAGGCGCCGCGGACGGCGGGGTCGGCGGCCAGGGCGGCGGCGAGCTCGGCGTCGTCCGGGGTCCGTTCGGGGCTGGCCCGGCGGGCCGTGACGGAGGGGGTGGTGACGGCGCCGTCGGGCCGGGTGACGGCGTCGAGCGTGGCCCAGGTGCTCAGGGCCAGGGTGGCGGCGACGACCGGGACGGTCAGCCGGACCGCGCTGACGACCAGGCCGGAGCGGCGGCGCAGCACGCCGCCGAGGCCGAGGACGAGGGCGGGCGGCAGCCGCCGCAGCGGGCCGAGGCGGACCGGGCGGGCCGTCATGGCGGGTGGCCGGGTGCCGTCGGTCGGCGGGACGGGGGCGACCCGGGCGGCGCGCAGGGCGGGCAGGGCGGCGGCGGCGCCGACGGCGACGAGTGCCGCGGCCCCGACCGCGACGGTGGCGGCGGTGCCGCCGGGGACGAGCCGGTGGAGGACGTCCGTCCCGCCACCGAGGGCGGGGACGGCGCGGGCGGCGATCGCGGCGCCCCCCACGCCGAGGAGGACCCCGGTGCCGGCCAGCAGGAGCTGCTCGGCGATGAACATCCAGGCGACCTGGCCGGCGGTGAAGCCGAGCGCCTTGAGCAGGGCGATGTCCCCGGTCCTGGCGCGGATCCGGCCGCCGGCCGCGCCGGCCACCGCGAGGGCGGCGGAGAGCAGCGCGGCCAGTCCGCAGAGCCCGAGCAGGAGGCCGGCGAGCCGGTCGTCCTGCTGCCGCGCGTCGCGGGCGTCGAGCCAGGTGGTGATCCGGGAGACGCGGTCGGCGCCGAGGAGGCTGACCGCCCGCTGGGCGGTGTAGGCGGCGTCCGAGGGGTGGGCCAGGCGCAGTCCGAGGGTGAGTCCCTGGGCCGCCCGGTCGGGCTGGACGAGGTCGAGGGTGGTGGGCAGGGTCCAGCCGAGGTCGTAGCCGGCGGCCTGGCTGGGCAGTTGGTCGGGGCTGTCGGCGATGCCGAGGACGCGCAGGTCGACCGGGGTGCCGTGGCCGTCGAGGACGGTCAGGCGGTCCCCGGGGTGGGCCCAGGCGGCGTCGGCCGCGGACTGTTCGAGCACGATGCCGTGGACGTCGGAGGGGTCGAGCCAGCTGCCGGAGATCAGCAGCGGGCGGGCCGCGCCCGGGGTGTCGCCGCGCAGCACCAGTGTGGTGCGGTCGGTGGGGCCCGCGGCGGCGGCGCCCTCGGGGCGGCGGCCGACGAGGGTGGTCTCGGCCGTGCGCTGGGGCGGTGAGACGGCGACGACGCCGGGTTCGCGGGAGAGCAGGGAGGCGGACGCCTCGTCCGTTCCGGTCCCGGCGGCCTGAGCGGCCTGAGCGGCCTGGGGGGTGGCGGACGGCCGCAGGTCGATCCGGACGTCGGGCGATCCGGCGGCCTGGAACTGGCGCTGCCACGGGTCGGCGGCGGCGCCGAGCAGGGCTCCGGCGAGCAGGAGGGCCGCGGCGGTGCCGCCGGTGGCGAGGACGATCAGCAGGGCGTGGACGCGGTGCGAGCGCAGGTCGGCGCGGATCCAGCGGAGGAGGGCGCGCACCGGCTCAGCCGCCGAAGTCGATGACGTCGCGGACCCCGATCGCGCCGCGCCGCGCGGCCGGGGGCTCCTCGACCCGGGCGTCGTCGGCGACCCGGCCGTCGAAGAGGCTGACGACGCGGTCGGCGGTGCTGGCGGCCCGGGCGTCGTGGGTGACGAGCACGATCGTGGTGCCCTGCTCGTGGTAGCGGGTGAGCAGCGCGAGGACGTCGCGGGTGCTGCGGCTGTCGAGGTTGCCGGTGGGTTCGTCGGCGAGGAGCAGCTCGGGCCGGTTGACCAGGGCGCGGGCCAGGGCGACGCGCTGGCGTTCGCCGCCGGAGAGTTCGCCGGGCCCGGCGGCGGCCTTGTGGGCGAGGCCGAGCTCCTCCAGGAGTTCGCGGCGGCGTTCGCGGGCGGTGCGGGCCGGCAGGCCGGCGAGGACGGCGGTCAGTTCGATGTTGTCGGCGACGGAGAAGTCGGCGAGCAGGTTGCCGCTCTGGAAGACGATGCCGTAGTGGCGCCGGCGCAGCCGGGCCCAGGCGGCCTCGCGCAGCCCGTCGACCCGGCGGCCGTCGAGGCGCAGCTCGCCCTCGTCGGGGCGCAGCAGGCCGGCGAGGAGGTGCAGCAGGGTGGACTTGCCGGCGCCGGAGGGGCCCGTGACGGCGACGAACTCGCCCCGGTCGATCCGCAGGCTGATGCCGCGGACGGCGGGTATCAGGGCCGATCCGCTCAGGTGCGAGCGCACCAGGGCGTCGGCGGCCAGCAGCGGCGGTATCGGCTCCGAGCCGCTCACGTGAGTTCCTCCTGGCAACGCTCCAGCCAGTCGAGGTCGGCCTGCAGGTGCAGGACGGCGCCCTCGATCAGCAGCAGTGAGGTCCGGTTGCCGCGCTCGGTGGCGGCCAGTTTGTTGAGTCCGCGCATCGTGTTGATGCAGTGCCGACGCTGGTTGTTGATCAGCGTCAACCGGTCGGCGAGTTCGGTGCCTTCGGCGAGGATCAGCTTCATGAAGAACTCGTCCCTGACCCTCGGTCCCTCGGTGGGGGCCTCGAACCAGCCGGCGAGTTCCTCGGTGCCCTTCTCCGTGATCTCGTAGACCTTCTTGTCCGGTCTGCCCTCCTGCGTCACCTCGGTGCCGCGGATCAGTCCGGACTTCTCCAGTCGGCTCAGGGTCACGTAGATCTGGCCGATGTTCGGCTGAGGGTACGCCGCGCCGAAGGTCTGCTCAAGCCCCTGCTTGAGCTCGTACCCGTAGGCGGGCTGCCGGGCCAGCAGCGCCAGCAGCTGATGGCGCACCGGGCGTCACCTCTTCCTTGGTCTTCCGTCGTCGCTGGTTACACCTCGGTCACACAGTACGGGCAGGTGGGTGCCGTCGAGCAGGGAGGCCGTATAAAGGGACGTGCGTCGGCCGGCGCCCCGGGTGGACGCCCCGAGGGCCACCGGCGTGCGTCGGCGCCCACCCGCGCCGGCCGGACGAAGGAGCTCCATGGCAGACCGGCCGCCCACCGGGCCCCACGCGGGCCGCCGGCGCGTGACGCGCGCGCTGGTGGGCGGGGCCGCGGTGCTCGCGGCCGGGGGCGCGTCCGCCTGGTACGGCCTGGCCGGGCGCACGCCGGCGGCGGGCGATCCGGACGGCGTGGGGCCGGTCACGCTGGCCACCGGCCGGGACACCACCCACTACCTGCGCGGGCTGCTGGCCGACTGGAACGCCGAGCACCCGGACCAGCCGGCCGAGCTGGTCGAGCTCCCCGAGGCGGCGGACGAGGTCCACGCCCAGCTGGCCGGGGAGCTGTCGGCCGGCGGCGGCCGCTTCGACGTGCTCAACCTCGACGTCGTGTGGACGGCCGAGTTCGCGGCCCGCCGCTGGACGGCGCCGCTGGACGAGGCGGAGTTCGCGCTGGACGGCCTCCTGCCGCCGGTCGTCGCCACCGGACGGTACGACGGGCGGCTGTACGCGGTGCCGTTCGTCGCCAACGCCGCCCTCCTGTACTACCGCAGCGACGTGCTGGACGCCGCCGGCGAGCAGCCGCCCGGCACGTGGGACGAACTGGCCCGGCAGGCCAGGACGCTGGCGCCCGCGCACGGACTCGGCGGGTACGCGGGCCAGTTGAGCCCGTACGAGGGGCTCGCCGTCAACGCGCTGGAGGCCATCCGCTCGGCGGGCGGCGATCTGCTGGCGGGCGACGGCTCGGTCGTGGTGGACAGCCCGCAGGCCCGGGCCGGGCTGGAGTTCCTGGCCGGGGGCGTGCGGGACGGGTGGATCCCGCCCGAGGTGCTCGGCTACCAGGAGGAGGAGTCCCGCGCGGCGTTCGAGCGCGGCGGCCTGCTCTTCCTGCGCAACTGGCCGTACGTGTACCACGAGGTCGCCGCGGCCGGCTCGCCGGTGGCCGGGCGGTTCGGCGTGGTGCCGCTGCCGGGGCCGCACGGGCCGGGCAGCGGCGTGCTGGGCGGCTCGGGGCTGGCGGTCAGCCGGTTCTCCCGGCACCAGCGCACCGCGCGGGCGCTGATCGGCTACCTGACGAGCCGGAAGGCGCAGTCCCGCGTCCTGACCGACGGCGGGCTGCCGCCGGTGCGGGCGGACCTCTACACGGATCCGGAGCTGACGGCCCGCTTCCCGTTCCTGCCGGTGCTGCGCACGGCGATCCTGGCGGCCGGGGCGCGCCCCGGCGTGCCGCAGTACCAGCAGCTGAGCCTCGCGTTCAGCGAGTCGGCGTTCGAGGTCGTGTCGGGCCGCCGCAGTGCCGGGGCGGCGTTGCCACGGCTGGCGGCCGACCTGCGCGCCATCGTCGGCTGAGGCGTCGCGCCGGCCGCATCCCGGGGGCGTTCCCCGGGGTGGTGAGTACCTACCCGTGAGTACCTAACACGTATCTATGCCGATCCCGGCACGCTCGTTCGTAACCCCTGGAAAACCCTTTCGAAGCAGGGTCTTAACAGCGGCCATCTCTGCCTGCTATACCTAACGCGAATGCATAACCGTTGGAGTAGCGAGATGCCCCACACCCTCCCCGACGGCGACGCGGCCGCCTTGCCGCGCGCTCGGTCACACGCCCCCATCGCCCCCGCCGCCCGCGCCTGGTGGCGCGACGCGGTGATCTACCAGATCTACCTGCGCAGCTTCCGCGACACCGACGGCGACGGCGTCGGCGACCTCGCCGGCGTCCGCGAACACCTGCACCACGTCCGGCAGTTGGGCGCCGACGGGGTCTGGCTCAACCCGTTCTACGTCTCGCCCCAGCACGACCACGGCTACGACATCGCCGACCACTGCGCCGTCGACCCGGTCTACGGGGACCTCGCCGAGTTCGACCGCCTGGTGGCGGACTGCCGACTGCTCGGCCTCAAGCTCGTCCTGGACGTCGTGCCCAACCACTGTTCGAGCGAGCACCCGTGGTTCCGGAAGGCGCTGGCCAACGGTCCGGGCAGTCCCGAGCGGGCCCGGTTCCACTTCGCCGAGGGCCGCGGAGAGCACGGCGAACTGCCGCCCAACAACTGGCGGGCCATGTTCGGCGGCCCGGCCTGGAGCCGGGTCACCGAGCCCGACGGGCGGCCCGGCCAGTGGTACCTGCACCTGTTCACCCCGCAGCAGCCGGACTTCAACTGGCGTGACCCCGACGTCGCCGATCACTTCGAGGAGATCCTGCGGTTCTGGCTGGACCGCGGCGTCGACGGCTTCCGGATCGACGTCGCCGCCGGGCTCTACAAGCACCCCGACCTGCCCGACTCCCCCGACCCGGACGTCGACGAGCGCACCCGCGACTCGGTCAACCCGCTCGCCTGGAACCGGCCCGAGGTGCACGGCGTGTGGCGGCGGTGGCGGGCGATCTGCGAGGAGTACACCGCCCGCGACGGCCACGAGCGCCTGCTCGTCGGCGAGGCCTCCGTGCCCACCCCGGCCGAACAGGCCCTGTACGTGCGGCCGGACGAACTGCACCAGGCGTTCTTCTTCCACCTGCTGCACGCGCCGTGGGACCTCGCGCACTTCCACCGGGTGATCGACGACGCCGTCCGGGACATCACCGCCACCGGCTCGACCGTCACCTGGGTGCTCAACAACCACGACCAGGTCCGCACCACGACACGCTTCGCCGGCCAGGACCCGGCCTCCGGTCCGGCCCGGGCCGCGGCCGCCGCGCTGCTGATGCTGGCCCTGCCCGGCGCCGCCTACATCTACCAGGGCGAGGAGCTCGGACTGCCCGAAGTCCTCGACCTGCCGGACGAGTCGATCACCGACCCGATCTTCCGGCGGACCGGCAGCCGCACGGGGATCCGCGACGGCTGCCGGATCCCGCTGCCCTGGTCGGGCGACGCGGCGCCGTTCGGGTTCAGCCCGCCGCACGCCCCGGCCGCGCCCTGGCTGCCGCAGCCGGCCGCGTTCGCCGCGCACACCGCCGAGCGGCAGCGGGCCGACGCCGGGTCCGTCTACCACCTGTACCGCACCGCACTGCAGTTGCGCCGGGAACTCCCCCAGCTCGGCGAGGGCACGCTGCGGTGGCTGGAGGCCCCCTCCGGGGTCCTCGCGTTCGTCCGCGGCGAGGGCCTGGTGTGCGCCGTCAACTTCGGCGACGCCCCCGCACCGGCCCCGGTCGCCGGTCCGCCCCTGCTCGCCAGCGGCCCGTGCACCGACGGCGTCCTGCCGCCGGGCACCGCCGCCTGGTGGATCAAGTCCAGTCCCGCACAAGCACGCTGACGCCACCTCGACACCCACCCACCACGGGCCACCCACCCACACGAAGGAAGCCTCGACGATGAGACTCCGCAGCATCCTCCCCACCCTGGCCACCACCGTCGTCCTCGCCGCCACGGCGACCGCCTGCGGCAGCGGCGGCAGCGGCTCCGGATCCGGCGCCGCCACCCAGGAGCTCAAGGGCCAGAGCCTGACCGTCGCCGCCGTCTGGAGCGGCACCGAGCAGGAGAACTTCAAGAAGGTCCTGGACGCCTTCACCGCC
Source organism: Streptomyces sp. SP17BM10 (assembly GCF_036322405.1). Taxonomy (NCBI): domain Bacteria; kingdom Bacillati; phylum Actinomycetota; class Actinomycetes; order Kitasatosporales; family Streptomycetaceae; genus Streptomyces; species Streptomyces sp. SP17BM10. The sequence goes on from NZ_JAQYXB010000637.1 coordinate 54,709, forward strand.
AAGACCGGCGCCACGGTCAGCTACACCTCCACGGGCGACAACCTCTCCACCGTCGTCGGCAGCAAGATCGAGGGCGGCGACCCGATGGACGTCGTCATGGTCGCCCAGCCCGGCGTCATCAAGCAGTTCGCCGACAAGGGCTGGCTCGCGCCGCTCCCGCCGACCGTCACCGACGCCGCCAAGAAGGACTACGCGAGCATCTGGTCCACCCTGGGCACCGTCAACGGCACGCAGTACGGCCTCTACTTCAAGGCCGCCGACAAGTCGACCGTCTGGTACAGCCCCACCGCCTTCCAGAACGCCGGCGTCCAGCCCCCGGCCACCTTCGACGACCTGCTCAAGGCCGGCCGCGCCCTCTCCGACTCCGGCACCCCGGCCTTCTCCATCGCCGGGCAGGCCGGCTGGCCGCTGACCGACTGGTTCGAGAACGTCTACCTCTCCCAGGCCGGGCCCGAGCTCTACGACAAGCTCGCCCGGCACGAGATCCCCTGGACCGACCCGTCCGTCATCAAGGCCCTCACCACCCTCGGCAAGGTCTTCGGCGACCGACAACTCGTCGCCGGCGGCGGCCAGGGCGCGCTCCAGACCGACTTCCCCACCTCCGTCCAGCAGGTCTTCGGGCCGCAGCCCAAGGCCGCCATGACCTACGAGGGCGACTTCGTCGGCGGGGTCATCGCCTCCGAGCTCAAGAAGCAGGTCGGCACGGACGCGAAGGTGTTCCCCTTCCCCGCCGTCGACGGGGGCAAGGCCCCCGTGATGGGCGCGGGCGACGCGGCCGTCCTCCTCAAGGGCGCCAAGCACGCCGAGGCCGCCCAGAAGTTCGTCGAGTACCTGGCCAGTCCGGAGGCGGCCGCGGTGTGGGCCAAGGCCGGCGGGTTCATCTCGCCCAACAAGGCCGTCGACCCGGCCGTCTACCCCGACGACACCACCCGCCAGTTCGCCAAGTCCGTGATCGACGCCGGGGACGCCTTCCGCTTCGACATGTCCGACCAGGCCCCCGCCGCGTTCGGCGGCACCGCCGGCCAGGGCGAGTGGAAGGACCTCCAGGACTTCCTCGCCAACCCCTCCGACGTCCAGGGCGCCGCCGCCAAGCTCGAAGCGGACGCCGCCAAGGACTACAAGGGCTGATCCACATGTCTCTGCGCTCCTCCCGCAGGGACCGGGCATCCGGTGGCGCCCTGCGGCGCCACCGGGGCCTCGCCCTGCTGTTCGTCCTCCCCGCGCTCCTGCTGCTCGGCGCCCTCGTCGTCTACCCCATCGGCTACTCGGTGGCGCGCAGCCTCTTCGACGCCTCCGGCAACCGCTTCGTCGGGCTCGACAACTACGGCACGGCCTTCACCGACCACGCGACGCTCACCGCCGTGCGCAACAACGCGATCTGGGTGGCCGTCGCACCGGCGCTGGTCACCGCCATCGGCCTGGTCTTCGCCGTGCTGACCGAGAAGGTCCGCTGGGCCACCGCGTTCAAGCTGCTCGTCTTCATGCCGATGGCGATCTCCTTCCTCGCCGCCGGCATCATCTTCCGCACCGTCTACGACGCCGACCCGCACCGCGGCGTGCTCAACGCCGCCGCCGTCGCCGTCCACGACACCTTCGCCGACCGGCCCTCCTACCCCGGCGCCCGGCCACGCCCCGGCACCGGCCTCGACCAGGCCCAGGGCGGCGACGTCACCGCACCGGCCGCCACCCGCGCCGTCCTGCTGCCGCTGGTCGGCGTGCAGCCCGGCGCGATCCCGGCCTCCGCGCAGCCGGCCCGGCAGCCGACCGCCGGCGACGGGGTCAGCGGCACCGCGTTCCTCGACTTCGTCCCGGGCGGCGGCGGCCGCCCCGGGCAGCTCGACGCCGGCAAGAAGGGCCTGCCCGGCCTCACCGTCCAACTCCGCGACGGCGGACGGACGATCGCCACCACGACCACCGCCGCCGACGGCACCTTCCAGTTCGCCGCCGCCCCCTCCGCGACGCTGACGGTGGCGCTGCCCGCCGCCGACTTCGCCGCCCCCTACCGCGGCGTCGACTGGCTCGGCCCCGCCCTCGTCACCCCCGCCATCATCGGCGCCTACACCTGGATCTGGGCCGGCTTCGCCATGGTCATCATCGCCGGGGGCCTCGCCAACCTGCCCCGCGAGACCATCGAGGCGGCCCGGATCGACGGCGCCGGCGAATGGCAGATCTTCCGCCGCATCACCGTGCCCCAACTCGCCCCGGTGCTCGGCGTCGTGTTCGTCACGATGGTCATCAACGTGATGAAGATCTTCGACCTCGTCTACATCATCGCGCCCGGACCGGTGCAGCAGGACGCCGACGTGCTCGCGCTCCGGCTCTACCTGGTCTCCTTCGGCGGCGGCAACGACCAGGGCCTGGGCAGCGCGCTCAGCGTCCTGCTGCTCCTGCTCGTCGTCCCCGTGATGCTCCTCAACGTCCGCCGCTTCCGCGGGAGTCGCTCATGACCACCACCTCTCCCGCCCCCGGCGCGCGGCCCTCCCAGCCGCTCGCCGGCCGGCTCGCCGCCCTCACGCGCAGCGGGCTCGTCCAGGCGGTCCTGATCGTCGCCGCCGTGGCCTGGCTGGTGCCCACCGTCGGACTGCTCGTCTCCTCGCTGCGGCCCAAGCAGGCCGCCGCCAGCGGGGGTTGGTGGACGGCGCTGACCAAGCCCGCCGAGCTCACGCTGCAGAACTACACCGCGCTGCTCGGCGGGGGCGACGTGCCCAAGGCGCTGTGGAACACGGTGCTGATCAGTGTCCCGGCCACCCTGCTGACGGTCGCCCTCGCGGCCGGCGCCGGATACGCGTTCGCGTGGATGCGCTTCCCCGGCCGGGACGCGATCTTCGTCGGCGTCGTCGGGCTGCTGGTCGTCCCCGTGCAGGTCGGGCTCATCCCGGTCGCCAAACTGGAGGGCGCCGTCGGGCTGTTCGGCACCATACCGGGCGTCGTGCTGTTCCACGTCGGCTACGGGCTGCCGTTCGCCGTCTTCCTGATGCGCAACCACTTCCTCGACATCCCGGCCGAACTCCTCGAAGCGGCCCGGATCGACGGCTGCGGCGAGTGGCGGATCTTCCGCACGCTCGCGCTGCCGCTCGCCGCGCCCGCCGTCGCCTCGCTGTGCATCTTCCAGTTCCTGTGGGTGTGGAACGACATGCTCGTCGCGCTGATCTTCGCGGGCAACGACTCGCAGCCGCTCACCGTCTACCTGCAGTCCCAGATGCGGCAGTTCGGCAGCAACATGGACATCCTCGCGCCGGGGGCCTTCCTGTCGCTGCTGGTGCCCGTGGTGGTGTTCCTCTGCTTCCAGCGGTTCTTCGTCCAGGGGGCGATGGCGGGGTCGGTGAAGTGACGCGTGGCCGCGGCGCTATTCGGCGTCCGCGCCGAGCAGCGTCCGCGTCCGCACCTCGTCGAACGCGGGCTCGCCCTCCGTGCGGCGGCTGCGGACGGTGGCCGCCCAGCCGAGCAGGAAGGCGGCCGGCACCGAGACCACCCCGGGCATCTGCAGCGGGAACCAGTGGAAGTCGACGTTCGGGAACAGCGCGTCCGGCGCACCCGAGACCGTCGGGGAGAACAGGTGCAGCCCGACGGAGACGAGCAGTCCGCCGTACACCGTCCACAGCAGGCCGGTGCGGTTGTAGCGGCTCCAGAACAGGCTGTAGACGAGGGCGGGCAGGACGGCCGACGCGGCGACCGTCACCGCCAGGGAGGACAGGAACTGCAGGTTGTAGCCCTGCGCGGCGACCGCGAGCCCGATCCCGACCGCGCCGACGGCCCCCACCGACCACCGCACCGCCCGCACCTCGGCGACCTGCGGCATCCGGCCCCGGCGCACCGCGCCGGCGGCCACGTCGTGGGCGAGCGCGGCCGCCGCCGCGAGCGTGATGCCCGCGACGACCGCGAGGACGGTGACGAACACCGCGCACGCGACGGCGGTGAACAGCGCGCCGCCGGCCGTCGTGCCCGTGCCGCCCTGCAGGTTGCCCGCGAGCAGCAGCAGGGCGGCCTGGCCGTTCGGATCGACCGCCGAGATCAGCCGGCCGCCGAGCAGCGCCACGGCGCCCAGCCCGAGCACGACGACGGCCAGGCAGAACGCGCCGACCATGCCCACCGCGTACCGGGTCGAGCGCCGGGCGGCGGCCCCGGTCGGCGAGGCGTTCACCCGCATGATCATGTGGGGCATGCAGGACGCGCCGAGGACCACGGTGAGGTGCAGGCCGACGAAGTTCAGCCAGCCCTCGGCCGAGTCTCCGAACCGCAGACCAGGACGCAGGTAGGACTGCGCCCGGCCGCTGCCCTTGACGGCGGCGGCGAGCAGCTCGTCGACGTCCCAGTGGAAGCGGGCCAGCACCGACAGCACGACCGCGAGCACGGTGCCGAGGGTCAGCACGACCTTGACGATCTGGACCAGGCTGGTGCCCTTCATGCCGCCGAGCACCGTGTAGCAGACCATCAGCATGCCCACCAGCACGGTGCAGAACTGCTGCACGCCGCTGTGGGTGAGCCCCAGCATCAGCGCGGTGGCCGTGCCCGCGCTGGAGAGCTGCACGACCAGGAACGGCAGCGAGACCGCGAGCGTCACCACGGTCGCGGCGATCCGCGGCGCGGCGCCGTCGGCGCGCAGGGCGAACACGTCGCCGAGGGTGTAGCGCCCGGCGTTGCGCAGCGGCTGGGCGAGCAGGAGCAGGACGCCCAGCGAGAGGGCGGTGCTGAGGGCGAGGGTGACCCCGTCGTAGCCGTTCACCGCGACGATGCCGGTGGTGCCGAGCAGGGTGGCGGCCGAGATGTAGTCGCCGGAGAGGGCGAGGCCGTTCTGGAACGGGGTCAGCGTGCGGTTGGCCGTGTAGAAGTCGGCCGTCTCGTCACCCTCCGGACCGACCAGCACGCACAGCAGCAGCGTCACGCCGACGAAGACCAGGAAGGCGATGAGCACCATCGTCTGGGTGCCCGCGCCCGGGGCGGCGGGATTCACCGGGCCTCCGTCCGGTCGCCCGCGCGCAGGCGCTCGGCCTCCGCGTCGCACCGCGCGGCCGAGCGGCGGTCGAAGCGCGCGGCCGTCCACAACAGCAGCGTTCCCTGCACGACGCCGAGCAACATGCCCACGGTGAACTGGCCGAGCACCTTCGTCCCCAGCAGCCCGCCGGCGGTGCACGCGAGCACCACCGTGAGCGCGAACGGCACGCCGTTGAGCAGTGCGAAGCCACGGGTGATCCGCAGGGTGCGGCGGCGCAGGACGGCGAGTTCCCGGGGGCTGGCGGCCGGCCGTCCGCCGGGCGGCGGGCCGGCCGGCGACCGGTGGCCGAAGAGTGAGGGCGACGAGGGCATGAGGGTGGTCCTTGCGTCCTTGCGTCGGTGCGGGTGGGCGGGCGGGCTTCTCCGCAGACGGACTGCGCGTAGTCCTCCATGATGGGGGCGCACCGGCGGGGCGACTCCTGTGCCGGACACAGAGTTCCGGGGCAGGGGTTGTCACGGATCACAACCGGATCAGAGGACGGCGTGCTCCAGCCGCCGGGTGTCCAGGGCCGCGAGCGCCGCGCTGAGTTTGATGCGGTCGCCGTGCTCGGCGGGGTTCAGGCCGGTGAGGGCGGCGATGCGGCGGATGCGGTAGTCGACCGTGTTCGGGTGGACGTGCTGCTGCGCCGCGACCTCGCGGCGGTTGAGGTTGCTCTGGAGGTAGAGCCGCAGGGTCGGCAGCAGGTCGGGATTGTCGGCGATCGGGACGAGCAGGTCGGCGAGGTGGTCGCGGGCCGCGCCCGGGCGGGTGAGCTGGTGCTCGATGAGCAGGTCGTCCAGCAGGTAGGCGCCGGGCGGGCGCTGGAAGACGACGGCGGTGTCGCGCACCTCGGTCGCCACGCGGACGGCGTCCGGCACCCGGTCGGGCGTGCAGAGCGCGGCCCCGGCGGTCAGCGGCGCCCGCGCGGCCCGGCCGAGGTCCTCCATCGCGGCGTCCAGCCAGGCGCGGTGGTCGGCGTCCGCGTCCGCGTCCGCCCCGGTGCGGGGCAGCAGGGCCAGGCCCTCGGTGGCGGTCAGCTGGGCGAGGACGGGCCGGCCGGTGCGTCGGTCGAGCTCGGCGCGGATCCGCCGGATCTTCCGGCGGGCGGCGACGGCGGTGTCCACGTCCTCGCGCAGCTCGTCGCGGTGGGTGCCGATGGCCAGGGCGAGTACCAGGTAGGCGGGCGGCAGGGCGGTGCCGGTGTGGCGGGCGGCGGTGTGGATGTCGGTGCCGGTGAGCAGCGCCGACAGCATCGTGTGCCGGGCCGCGTCGCTCTCGCCGGCCTGGGCCTGGCGCTCCTCCAGGTACCCGGCGGTGACTTCGGAGACCGTGACCCGCAGGCCGGTGAGCAGCGTCCGGTAGGCGGTGCCCACCTGGGCGGGCGGCAGGTAGCGGGCCAGGAAGTCGACGCACACCTGCGCGCCCAGGTAGTAGGCGTCGATCACCGCCTCGATCGGCACGCCCTCCTCCGCCCGGCGGGCGGCCGAGGCGCGCTGGTAGGCCCGCCACTGCGGTTCCAGCGGCCGGCCGGTGCGCAGGGACTGGGCGATGCCGCGGATGCTCTGCTCGGTGACCCGGCTGACGTCGTGCTCCAACTGCTCGGCGGGCAGCCGCCCGTAGACCGGCTGCTCGGCCATCAGCCGCTGGGCGATCGCCGCCTTCAGCTGCGGCAGGTCGGCCAGCAACCGCTCCGCCATGACCTCCCCGGTCGCCCGTTCACACGCGCTGTCATCCGTCACAACCACGCCTTCCGCTCGCCCTCCACCCGCACCCTCCCCCGCCCGGGCGGGAGTTGGCCGACCTGCATGCTAGGCGCGCGGCCGGACACCGGACCGTGTGACGCGTGGCACGCTCACGAAATCGGCACTCCCGGCGGCGGCTGGTGCCAGGCGTGGCGGGCCCGGCGATGTCGCGGGACCTCAGTTCAGGCAGTACGTGCGCGGCGGTTGCCACTCGGGACCGATCAGGCGCCGCTCCACCTCGTCGATCGTGATCCGGATGCCCACCGTGCCGGCCAGGCCGACGCGCAAGCGGCTGCGGGCGAGCGCGAGCAGGGCCGTCAGGCCGTACTTGTTGATCAGCGAGGTGCGGTAGCGGGCGGTGTCGTCCGCGTCGCAGACCCGTGCGCGGGCCGGGATCCGGCGGCCCGTCGGGCGCCCGTGGGCGTCGCAGGGGCCGACCAGCACGTGGGGGTGGCGCCGGATCCGCTCGGCCGCGCCGGACCGGGCGGGGGTCCAGATACCGAGCGCCGGGCCGTCGGCGACCACCCAGATGTGGGACTCCTGGCGGCTGCCGTCCTCGTCGAAGGTGGTGAGCAGCAGGTATCTGCTCTCGGAGAGTCGCTCGGTGCGCTCGTTCACGGGGTCCTCCTCCCTCGGGCGGGACGGTCAGTGGCCGTGGCCGCTGGTGATCTCGTGGTGTTCATCGGCGGTGGGCTTGGGGATCCGGCCGCCCTCGCCGTAGAAGCCGCGGGAGAGCCTGGCCCGGGTGCGGGTGAGGACGCCGGTCTTGCGGGTCACGCCGTTCTCGTCCGTCTGGGCCGGCAGCTCGATCGGCCGGGGCTGCTCGTGCGCGGTGAGCCTGAACAGGTCCTTCTGCGGCAGCCGGGCGTGCACCTCGACGAACTCTCCGTGCGGCAGGCGCTTGATGACGCCGGTCTCGCGGCCGTGCAGCACCTTGTCCCGGTCCCGGCGCTGGAGGCCCAGGCACCAGCGTTTGGTGACGACGAAGGTGACGACCGGGAGGACGAAGAAGCCGGCCCGCACCGCGTAGGTGATCGCGTTCAGGGACAGGTGGAGGTGGGTCGCGATCAGGTCGTTGCCGCCGCCCGCGAGCATCACCAGGTAGACGCTGATCCAGGCGGCGCCGAGCGCCGTACGGACGGGCGCGTTGCGCGGCCGGTCCAGCAGGTGGTGCTCCCGCGGGTCGTTCGTCACCCAGCCCTCGACGAACGGGTACACGGCTATCGCCCCCAGGACGACCGGGAACATCGTGAACGGGATGAGCACCCCGAGGTTGAGGGTGTGCCCCCAGAGCCCGACCTCCCACCCCGGCATGACGCGGATCAGGCCCTCCGCGAAGCCCATGTACCAGTCCGGCTGGGCGTCGGTGGACACCTGGTCGGGGCGGTACGGCCCGTACGCCCAGATCGGGTTGATCGAGGCGATCGCCGAGATGGCGGCGATGATGCCGAACACCAGGAAGAAGAACCCGCCCGCCTTGGCCATGTAGACCGGCATCAGCGGCATGCCGACGACGTTCTTCTCGGTCTTGCCCGGGCCCGCCCACTGGGTGTGCTTGTGGTAGAAGACCAGGATCAGGTGCGCCACCAGCAGGCCGAGCATGATGCCCGGGATCAGCAGCACGTGGATCGTGAAGAAGCGCGGCACGATGTCGTGGCCGGGGAACTCCCCACCGAACAGGAACATCTGGATGTACGTGCCCACCAACGGCACGGCCAGCAGCACACCCTCGATGAAGCGGATACCGGTGCCCGACAGCAGGTCGTCGGGGAGCGAGTAGCCGAAGAAACCGTCCAGCATGCCGAGGAAGAGCAGCAGGAAGCCGAACACCCAGTTGACCTCACGCGGCTTGCGGAACGCGCCGGTGAAGAACACCCGCATCATGTGCACGAACATGGCCGCGACGAACACCAGGGCGGCCCAGTGGTGGATCTGACGGATCAACAGGCCGCCGCGCACCTCGAAGCTGATGTCCACGGTCGACGCGTACGCCTCGGACATGCCGATGCCCTTGAGCGGTACGTACGAGCCGTTGTAGACGACCTCGCCCATCGACGGCTTGAAGAACATGGTCAGCCAGACACCGGTCAGGATGATGACGATGAACGAGTAGAGGCAGATCTCGCCCAGCATGAAGGACCAGTGGTCCGGGAAGATCTTGCGCAGGTTGGCCCTGGCCAGGGAGTGGATCCCCAGCCGGCCGTCCGCCCAGTCGGCCGCCCGCCGGCCGCGCCCGGGGCCCTGATTCCACGTCATGTTCACGCACCTCGATCGAAAGTGAAACGGGGACAGCTCCCCGCATCAAGTCGAGGCCACCATAACCGGGGAGCATTCCCCGCTTCCAGACCGGGGTGGTCGCGCCGTGATCACATGGGTCCGTGGAGCCGTGCCGTCTCACGCTTCCCAGAGGCGGAAGAAGGCCTCCTCCAGGTGCTCCGGACCGATCGGCGCGCCGGGCAGGGGGCGCGTCCCGTCGGTGGGGCGGAACGCGTCGAGCAGGAGGGCCAGGGGCCGGCGCCAGCCGTCCGGCTGCCGCTCCGTCAGGGCGGGCATCGCACGCACCAGCGGGCCCATGAGGATGAGCAGGTCCATCGTGGTCACGTCGGTGCGCAGGGCGTGCTGCTCCTGGGCGCGGGCGACCAGGGCGGCGACCGTCGCTGCGTTGCGCTCGGAGAGCTCGGCGAGGAACCGGGAGTCGCGGGCGGTGGCGGTGACCAGGTCGTTGAGGCCGCGGTCGCCGGCGACCAGGGTGAAGATCCGCTCGAAGTAGCCGCACAGCGCCCGCCAGCCGTCCGGCTCCGCCAGCGCGTCGGCTGCTGCCCGGGCGAACACCGTGCGCGTGTCGGCGAAGATCTCCTCGATCAGGGCGTCGCGCGTGGGGAAGTGCCGGTAGAGGGTCGCGTTGCCGATGCCCGCGGCCCTGGCGATGCGGTCCAGCGGCACGCCGAGGCCTTCGCGCGCGAAGAGGTCGCGGGCGGCGGCGACCAGCATCTGCCGGTTGCGGGCGGCGTCACGGCGGCGCGGGGCCGCCGACGCCGGGTCGGCGGGCGAGTCGTTCGGGGTGGGGGGCATGGCTGTGGCCTCGGTGGTCGTCGCGGATCTGGAAAAGACGGGGAGAAGGGAGGAATCGGGCGCCCATCACCCTATCCGGGCCGCCCAGGAGGGCCCTGGTCCGCGGGCGACGCCGTCACGACGGCGAGACGACCCGCGCCCCGGGCCGTCGAACGGTCCGGGGCGCGGGGAGGTCGGCGCGGGCGGGAGGTCAGCGGCCCTGCAGGGACTTGACGTTGTCGCCGAACGTCCAGCCCTTGGAGCCGTCCCAGTTGAGGGACCAGGTCATCAGGCCCTTCAGGGCGCCGCCGAAGGCGTTCCAGGACTGGCCGACCGAGCCCGGGTCCAGGTAGCCGCCGCCCGCGCCCGGTTGGGCGGGGAGGCCGGGGACCTGCTTGTCGTAGGGGACCCTGACGGTGGTGCCCTGGATGGTCAGGCCGTTGTTCAGGCAGGTGGTCTGGGCGGTGAAGCCCTGGACGGTGCCGGCCTGGTAGGAGTCGCCGGAGCAGCCGTACATGCTGCCGTTGTAGTACTGCATGTTGAGCCACCACAGCCGGCCGTTGTCGGCGTACTTCTTGACGATCGGCAGGTAGGCGCCCCAGATCGAGCCGTAGGTGACGCTGCCGCCGGTGACGTACGCGGTCTCGGGGGCCATCGTCAGGCCGAAGCCCGGGGGCATCTGGGCGAGCACGCCGTCGATGATGCGCTCAAGGTTGGCCTGGGAGGCGGAGAGCGTCTTGATGTCGCCGCCGCCGGACAAGCCGGTCTCGATGTCGATGTCGATCCCGTCGAAGTTGTACTTCTTGAGGATCGGGACGACGGTCGCCACGAAGCGGTCGGCGACGGTGCCGGAGCTCAGGTCGATGCCCGCGGCCGCGCCGCCGATCGACATCAGGATCGTCGCTCCGGCCGCCTTGGCCTGGCACATCTCGGCGGGGGTCGCGACCTTGACGTTGGTGTCCATGCCGTCCTGCCACTGGACGGTGCCGTCGGAGAGGATCACCGGGAAGGCGGCGTTGATCACGTTGTAGCCGTGGGCGGCGATCCGGCTGTCGGTGATGGGCACCCAGCCCATGCCGGGGTGAACGCCGTTCGAGGCGCCGTCCCAGTTCTCCCAGTAGCCCTGGAGGACCTTGCCGGACGGCTTGGGCTTCGTCGGGCAGGTGTCGCCGGGCGGCGGGGTGGTCGGCGGGGCACTCGTGGGCGGCGTGGTCGTGGGCGTGCTCGTGGTCGGCGGCGCGCTGGTGGGCGGGGCCGACGTGGGCGGCGCGCTGGTCGGCGTGGCGGTGGGAGACGGGCTGCCGCCGCCGGGGCCGGTGAGCGACACGTCGTCCGCCGCGTAGGCGGGCTGCCCGTACCAACCGTGCAGGTAGATGGTCACCGAGGTGGTGTTCGCCCCGGTGGTGAAGCCGACGCTCAACTGGCCGTAGGACGCGTTGCCCGGTGTCCAGGTGGACGGGTCGCTGCCGCCACCGGTGCCGGTGGCGCCCAGGTAGACGTAGCTGCCCTGGACGTAGGCGCTCAGTGTGTACTGGGAGTCGGGCTGCACGCTGACGGTCTGGCTGCACTGGGCGGTGTCCTGGCCGGTCGGCGTGGCCTGGAGCGCGGCGGCGCCGGAGTGGACCGGACTGCCGACGGTCGTGCCGGTGCCGCCGGAGCAGGTCCAGCCGGAGAGGCCGCTCTCGAAGCCGGGGTTGGCGACCAGGTTGGTGGTGGCGGCCCCGGCGGTGACGGGGCCGACCGCGGCGAGGCCGGCCCCGATGACGGCGGCGGCGCCGACCCCGGCGAGGGAACGCCTCAGGAGGGTCGGCCCGTGCTCGGCGCGGCCGGTGCGGTTCACCCGTGGTGCGCGTTCCACGACCGCGCGCTGCGGGCGTGGGCCGTGCGGCCTCCGATGGAACATGCTGTGCTCCCTTCCCGCCGGGCGTCATGGACATGACGAATACGTGAGGGCGTGACGCCCGGCCCTGGGTGAGGTGGGGGGACATGTGGGGCTGTGCCGGTCCGGATCGTAGGAGGGGTGGCAAGGCGCGTCAATAGGTCTGGACCACTTGGGGAGGGTCCGGCCGAACGCGCGCCGGGCGGTGGCCGAATGATCCCGGGACTCCGCGGCCGACTGGCCGTTATCGGAGGAAAGAGCCGATATGGTCGGTATGTTCCGAACCTCGAACCCCGACCCTCGATCCGAAAGGCTCCCGCGTTGAAGGTGACCGAGATCATCCCCGGCTCCCCCTGCTGGGCACAGCTGAGCGTCAAGGACATGGACGGCGCCAAGCGGTTCTACGGGGAACTGTTCGGCTGGACCGCCGAGACCGACCCGGACCCCCAGTACGGCGGCTACACGACCTTCTCCCTCGGCGGCTCCCCCGCCGCGGCCGTCGCCCCGCTGATGAACCCCCAGCAGCCGGTGATGTGGCTGCTGTCGTTCGCCACCACCGACACCGACGCCACCTGCGAGACCGCCAAGGCGGCCGGCGCCCAGGTCTGGATGGGCCCCATGGAGGTCGGCGACCTCGGCCGCTGGGCGCTGCTCAGCGACCCGACCGGCGCCCCGTTCGCCGTGTGGAAGGCCCGGTCCTTCCGGGGCTTCGGCGTGGTGAACGAGCCGAACGCCTTCGGCTGGGCCGACCTGTCGACCAGGGACCGGGACGCCGCGGTGGACTTCTACAAGTCCACCTTCGGCTGGCAGATCTGGCCGAACGACACCTACCCGATGGTCGGCCTGGCCGGGGAGATGTTCGGCGGGGTGATGGAGATGGGCGAGGAGTTCCCGCCCGAGATCCCGTCCCACTGGATCCCGCACTTCCTCGTCGCCGACGTGGACGCGACGGCGGCGACGGCGGGCCGGATCGGGGCCGAGGTCCTGCACGGGCCGGTCGACGTGGAGATGGAGAACGGCCCGAGGATCGCGGTCATCCGCGACCCGCAGGGCGCCGCCTTCGGCGTCTTCGCGCCCCGCACCACCGGCTGATCACGCCGTCGCGACGGAGCGACTCGCGCAGGCCCCGGCTGCCCGACAGCCGGGGCCTGCGCGTTCCCGCCACCGATGCGGCCGCAGTGCGACGACGACAGTCGCATGTTCACCATCCTTCGGCGCCAAGCGCACACTTCCCTCACTTGCCGTCAGGACGACGCTCCGGTTGAATAAATTCCGTTGAACCGGACTTCGTGAGCGACCCGTTGAGCATTGAGGGGACGCGCTCCGCCCGTCCGACGGCCATTCGAGGCCGACCCGTCCGTGCCCGCAGCTCTGCACGGAAGTCACCGAAAACCACCTGGAGTTCGCCGCCATGACGCTTCATTTCCACTCCCTGCACGTCAACCACCAGGGCAGACCCGCACGTGCCCCGCGCAATGACCGCTTCTTAACCCTGGGGTTACTGTGACTTCAAAGCACGCCTCCATTGCCATCGTGGGCGGCGGCCCGCGCGGACTCAGCATTCTCGAGCGGATCTGCGGAATACCACAGATCCCCTGGGAAAGTCTGTCGATCCACCTGATCGACCCGAATCACCCGGGTTCAGGGACGCATTACCCGAGTCAGCCGAACCACCTGCTCATGAACACCATCGCCGGCCAGGTCACGGTGTTCCGCACGGGCGACTCCAACGCCCCCGGGCAGCCGATTTCCGGCCCCAGCCTGGCCGAATGGGCCGGGGTCCCCGAGAACACGTACCTGCCGCGCAGCGTCCTCGGCCGCTACCTGGCCCACGCCTACCGGCTCCTGCGCCGACAGGCCCCGGACACGATCAGGGTCCACGAGCACCGGGCGACCGCGCACACGCTGCGGGCCCTGCGGGACCGGTCCTGGGTCCTCAACCTCTCGGACGGCGCGATCGTCGCCGCCGACTTCGTCTTCCTCACCACCGGGCACGGGACGAACCACCCGACGGACGAGGACCAGGCGGTCCAGCAGTTCGTCGCCGACCACCACCGGGCCAACCCCCGGCTGCGCTACGTCCGCAACTGCTATCCGCTGCAGAAGCTCGACACCATCGAACCCGGCGCGCGCGTCGCGGTGCGCGGCATGGGGCTGTCGGCGATCGACGCGGTCGCCAGTCTGACGGTCGGCCGCGGCGGACGGTTCGTCACGGGGGCGGACGGGGAGCCCGTCTACCGCCCCAGCGGGGACGAACCCCGGATCCACGTGTACTCGCGCAGCGGCCGGATCTTCTCGCCCCGGGCCGTGAACCAGAAGACCCCGGCGGACGCGCACCGGCCCTCGGTCCTGACCGCGGACGAGCTGCGGAACCTGCGCCGGACCCACGGTCAGCTCGACTTCGAGAGCCACCTGCTTCCCCTGGTGCAGACCGAACTGCGGGCGGCCGCCGCATCGGTGGCAGGGCCCGCCGAGCTCCCGGAGGTCGAGTCCATGCTCCGCCGCCTCGAGCCCGGCCCGCCCAGAACGCTCGGCGCCTACCAGTCGGACCTCGTCGCCTTCCTCGCTGCGGACGAGCGCCGCGCCGCCGAGGGGAACCTGAAGAACCCGGTCAAGGCCGCCGCCGACGCCCTGCGCGACCTGCGCGACGAGCTCCGGCTGGCCATCGAGCACCGGGGCCTGACCCCGGCCTCGCACCAGCGGTTCTGCCAGGTGTACGCGCCGATGCTGAACGCCGTGGCCGCCGGACCGCCCGCCTCGCGGTCGCGCGAGTGGCGCGCCCTGTTCGCCGCCGGGGTCCTGCACCTCGGCGCGGGGCCGGGGGCGACGGCCCGACTCGACCCGGACGGCGGCGAGTTCGTCCTCGACAGCCCCCTGCAGTCCTCGCCGTCCACCCGCTTCGACGTGCTCGTCGGGGCGAGCGTCGACCCGTTCCTTCCGGAGCACGACACCTCGCCGCTGACGCGGTCGCTGCTGTCCGCCGGGCACGCCCGCCCGTTCGCCAACGGCTGGTTCCGGCCGGGCGGCTTCGACGTCGACACCGCCGGACGGCTGATCGACGCCGAGGGCTCGGTCGTGCCGAACATCTGCGCGCTCGGCCACATCACCGAAGGCGCCCACTACTTCACCAACATGCTGCCGGCGCCGGGCGTCGACTCCCGGATCACCGCGGACGCCGCCGCGGCCGTCCGGGCCATGGTCGACCACCTGCTCGCGCCGCAGCGGTCCCCGCAGCAGGCCTGACGGCCGGGACCTTTCCTCAGGAAGCTTGGAGACGACGATGACCACCACCCGGCAACACGCCCCCTGGATACAGCCGTTCACGCTCAAGGGCGAGCACGTGACGCTCGTCCCGCTCGAAGCCGGCCACGAGGCCGAGCTCGTCGATGCCGTCCAGGACGGCAACGTGTGGGACACCTGGTTCGCCGCGGTGCCCTCCCCCGACGGCATGCGCCAGGAGATCGAGTGGCGCCTCGGGCTCGCCGAGGAGGGCCGGATGGTGCCCTTCACCGTGCTCGACGCCCAGGGCCGGATCGCGGGCATGACCGCCTACATGAACGTCGACGCGGCCAACCGCCGGCTGGAGATCGGGCACACCTGGTACCGCCGGAGCGTGCAGCGCACCTCGCTCAACACCGAGGCGAAGCTGCTGCTGCTCCGGCACGCGTTCGAGCAGTTGGACTGCATCGCGGTCGGCTTCCGGACCGCCTTCTTCAACCAGCCGAGCCGACGCGCGATCGAGCGGCTCGGGGCGAAGCTGGAGGGCGTCTGGCGCAACCACCTCATCCTGCCGGACGGGACCCTGCGGGACACCTGCTACTACAGCATCATCAACGGCGAATGGCCCGCCGTGGAGCGGCACTTGACCTGGCTGCTCGCCCGCGCCGCGTCCGCCGCCGAGTCGGCGTAGTGCCGCGTGGTCCCGAGGCCGCCGGGTCCCTCCCCCCGAGGGCCCGGACGGCCGTCTTCCTGCTCGGCCTGTGCGCGCTGCTCAACATCTACTCCACCCAGCCGGTGCTGCCCGAGCTCGCCCGGGACCTGGACGTGCCCGTCGGGCAGGCCACCTGGACCATCACCGCGACGACGCTGGGCGTCGCGCTGATGGCGCCGTTCGCCGGCTCGGTCTCCGACTTCCTGGGCCGCAAGAGGGTGATGGTGGCGGCGATCGGCGCCTCCCTGGCCGCCACCCTCGCCTGCGCGCTGGCCCGGGACTTCCCCGCCATGCTGGTGTGCCGGTTCGCCCAGGGGCTGTTCATCCCGTTCGTCTTCGCCGTCGCCGTCTCGTACGTCGCGGAGGAGTGCACCGGCGCGGCGGCGCAGGGGGCGAACGCCCTCTACGTCTCCGGCACGGCGTTCGGCGGGTTCTGCGGACGGTTCCTCTCGGGCGCTGCGGCCACGCACTTCGGCTGGCGCTCGTCGTTCGTCGCGATGGCCCTCGTGCTGCTCGTGACCCTGGCGGTGACGGCAGCCTGGCTGCCCCGGGAGCGGCGCTTCCGGCGGTCGGAATCGCTGCTGGCCAGCCTGCAGGGCATCGGGCGGCACTTCGGCAACGCGCGGCTGCTCGGCACCTGCTTCATCGGGGCGGCGATCCTGTTCCTCCAGGTCGGGTCCTTCACCTACGCGGGGATGGTCCTGGAGGCTCCGCCGTTCGGGCTGAGCAGCTTCGAGATCGGCGCCGTGTTCGCCGTCTTCCTGGTCGCGGTGGTCGTCACGCCGCTCACCGGCCGGCTGATCGACCGGATCGGGCGGCTCAGGACGTTCGTCCTGGTCAGCGCCGTCTGCCTGGCCGGTCTCGCCCTCACCCTCGTCCCGTCCGTCCCCGCCGTGATCGTCGGCCTGGCGGCCTCGTCCACCGGGGTCTTCTCCGGCCAGGCCTGCGCCATCGGCTACGCCGCCGAGGCCGGCGGGCCCGCCAAGTCCAGCGCGGTCGGGCTGTACCTGACCTCCTACTACGCCGGCGGCAGCATCGGCGCCGTCGCCCCCTCCCCCGTCTACACCGCCGCCGGCTGGGGCGCGACCGTCGGCCTGCTGGCCGCCGTGGTCGGCGCCAGCGTCCTGGTGGCGTTCGCCGCCTGGTCGGCCCGAGCCGGCCGGCCCCATCGAATCGAGGAACCCGCGCCATGACCGACACGACCGACCTCACCGGCCGGGACACGTTCTTCTGGCTCTGCCGGCTGGACAAGGCCTCGACGGTGATGACCGTCGAGGAGGGCATCGCACCGCGCGACGTCGGCGTCCGGACGGCGGCCGCGATCGCCAAGGTCGTCTCCGACGCCGAGGCCCCCGGGGCCGACCGGCCGACCGACTACCTGCACGTGGAACCGCTGGTGCGCAACCTGGTCGGGCCCGACAGCTCCCGCATCCACTCCGGGCGCAGCCGTCAGGACATGCTGCCCACCGTGTACCGCCTGCTCCTGCGCGACCGCCTCGTCCTCGTCCACCGCGCGCTCGGCGAACTGCGCACCGCGCTGCTGGCGCTCGCCGAGCGGTACGGTTCGGCGATCGTGCCCGCCTACACCAACGGCGTGCAGGCCCAGCCGACCACCTTCGGACACCTCCTCCTCGGCTACGAGGCGACCCTCCGACGCTCGGCGCTGCGCCTGGCCGAGGCCTATCCCCGGGTCAATCAGTGTCCGCTCGGGGCGGCGGCCCTGGCGACGTCGAGCTTCCCGGTCAACCGGGTGCGGCTCGCCGAGTTGCTCGGCTTCGACGAGCCCGTGCGGAACTCCTTCGACGCGGCCCAGCTCTCGCCGATCGACGTCGGGTTCGAGGTGGCGTCGGCCGCGATGGCGCTGGCGCTGTCGCTCGGCACCTTCGTCCAGGACGTGCACGCGCAGTACCACCACGCCCGGCCGTGGATCACCCTGGACAACACCGACCTCCTGAGTCCCAGCACCCTGATGCCGCAGAAGCGCAACCCGGTCGCGCTCAACCGGGCGCGGCTGCTGGCCAGCGAGGTCATCGGCGACGGCGTCTCGACGGCGCTCGCCGCGCACAACGTGTGCTCGGGCCTCACCGACTACAAGCGCGCCGAGGCGCAGCGGACGCTCGACCGCGCGCTCGCGCTGCTCGGGGAGGTGAACGCGATCGTGGGCGGCATGCGGCTGGACGAGGAGGCGGCGCTCGCCGAGGTGCGGTCCGACTACTCGACGACCTCGGAGCTGGCGAACGTCCTGCAGCGCGACCGCGACGTCCCGTTCCACGTCGGCCACCGGTTCGCCTCCGCCCTCGTCACGTACGGGCGCGGCGGCGGGCTGACGGTGGAGCGGCTCGACTTCGCCGAGGCACGGCGGCTCTACCGGGAGATCGCGGCGGAGTTCGACGGCGTGGAGGGCGAACTGCCGCTGACCGAGGCGCAGTTCCGGGCCGCGCTGGACCCGGTGGACATGGTCGCGTCCTACCGCGGTCTCGGCGGCCCGCAGCCGGCCGAGTTCCGGCGGATGCTCGCGGAGGCCAGGGAGGCGGTGCGGGCGGACGCGTCGTGGCTGGACGGGGTGGCCGGGCGTCTGGCCGCGGCGGAGGCCGCGCTGGAGGCGGGCTTCGGCGAGCTCGCCGGGTAGTCGGCCCCCTTCCCCAGGGGCCGGGTCCGGCGGGAGTGGACGGACTCCGCTCCTGCCGGGCCCGGCCGGTGGGCACCGGACCACACGGCTTCGTGCGGCACGAACCTCCGCCACACGAAGCCGGCTGAAGCGCGGCTTGCCCGCCCCCGGCGGCACGGGGGCGGGCAGGCCGTCGGCGTTGTCCGGCGACTACTGCGGCGTCACGTACGCGCCGGAGATGCCGCCGTCGACGAGGAAGGTGTTGGCGGTCATGAAGGAGGAGTCGTCGGAGGCGAGGAAGGCCACCGCGGCGGCGATCTCCTCGGGCTCGGCGAAACGGCCCAGCGGGATGTGGACCAGGCGGCGGGCGGCGCGCTCCGGGTCCTTGGCGAAGAGCTCCTGGAGCAGCGGGGTGTTCACCGGGCCGGGGCACAGGGCGTTGACGCGGATGCCCTCGCGGGCGAACTGCACGCCCAGCTCGCGGGACATGGCGAGCACGCCGCCCTTGGAGGCGCTGTAGGAGATCTGCGAGGTGGCCGCGCCCATCACGGCGACGAACGACGCCGTGTTGATGATCGAGCCCTTGCCCTGGCGCTGCATGTGCGGGATCGCGTACTTGCAGCACAGGTAGACGCTGGTGAGGTTGACCTCCTGGACGCGCTTCCAGGCCTCCAGGCCGGTGGTGAGGATGGAGTCGTCGTCCGGCGGGGAGATGCCGGCGTTGTTGAAGGTGATGTCGAGGCGGCCGTACTCGTCGACGGCCCGCTGGAACAGGTCGCGCACCGCGGCCTCGTCGGTGACGTCGGCCTGGATGAACAGGCCGCCGACCTCGTTCGCGGCCTTGGCGCCGGTCTCGGGGTCGAGGTCGACGCAGACCACCTTGGCGCCCTCGGCGGCGAAGCGGCGGGCGGTCGCCAGGCCGATGCCGCTGCCGGCGCCGGTGATGACGGCCACGCGGCCGTCGAGTCGCTGGGTCATGCTGATCATTCCTCCGTGGAGATGAAGACGTTCTTGGTCTGGGTGAAGGCGTCGAGGGCGTCCGGGCCGAGTTCGCGGCCGAGGCCGGACTGCTTGAAGCCGCCGAAGGGCGCGGTGTAGCGCACCGAGGAGTGCGAGTTGACGGAGAGGTTGCCGGCCTCGACGCCGCGCGAGACCCGCAGGGCGCGGCCGACGTCCCTGGTCCAGATGGAGCCGGACAGGCCGTACTCGGTGGCGTTGGCGATGCGCAGGGCGTCCGCCTCGTCGCGGAACGGCACGACGGCGACGACAGGGCCGAAGATCTCCTCGGTGAAGGCGCGGTCGTCGTGCCGCACGGGCGCGAGGACGGTCGGCGGGTACCAGAAGCCGGGCCCGTCGGGGACGCTCCCGCGGAAGGCGACGGCCGAGGCGTCGGGGACGTACGAGGCGACCCGCTCGCGGTGGGCGGCGGAGATCAGCGGGCCCATCTCGGTCTTCTCGTCGGTCGGGTCGCCGACCCGAACGCCGTGCACGGCCGGCTCCAGGAGCGCCAGGAAGTCGTCGAACACGGAGGCCTCGACGAGGATCCGGGAGCGGGCGCAGCAGTCCTGGCCGGCGTTGTCGAAGACGGCGTAGGGCGCGGTCGCGGCGGCCTTGGCGAGGTCGGCGTCGGCGAAGACGATGTTGGCGCTCTTGCCGCCGAGTTCGAGGGTGACGGGCTTCACCTGGGCGGCGCAGCCCGCCATGATCTCCTTGCCGACCCGCGTGGAGCCGGTGAACACGACCTTGCGCACGTCGGGGTGGGTGACGAAGCGCTGTCCGACGACCGGTCCGCGGCCGGGCAGGATCTGCAGCACGCCCTCGGGGATCCCGGCTTCCAGGGCGAGTTCGCCGAGGCGCAGCGCGGTGAGCGGGGTGAGCTCGGCCGGTTTGACGATGACGGTGTTGCCGGCGGCGAGCGCCGGGGCCAGGGCCCAGGCGGCGATCGGCATGGGGAAGTTCCAGGGCACGATGACCCCGACGACGCCGATCGGCTCCTGGAAGGTGACGTCGATGCCGCCGGCGACGGGGATCTGGCGGCCGAACAGGCGTTCGGGGGCGGCGGCGTAGTACTCGATGACGTCCCGTGCGTTGCCCGCCTCCCAGCGGGCGTTGCCGATGGTGTGGCCGGCGTTGGCGACCTCCAGGGCGGCGAGGTGCTCGCGGTCGGCGTCGACGGCGGCGGCGAAGGCGCGCAGCAGCCGGGCGCGGTCGGCGGGGGCGACCCGGCGCCAGGTGTCGAAGGCGGCGCGGGCGCGGGCGACGGCGGCGTCGGTCTCGGCGAGGCCGGCGAGTTCGACGGTGGTGATCACCTCCTCGGTGGCGGGATTGACGACCTCGTAGAGGTCCGGTTCGGTCATGGGGTGGTCTCCCTGTGCGTGGCGCCGGTGCGCCCGGCGGTCTGGCTGGCGGTGATCAGGGCCTGGAACAGGCGCGGGTCGTCGGGGTCGGTCTCGGGGTGCCACTGGACGCCCAGCGCGAAGCGGTGGCCGGTCAGTTCGAGCCCCTCGACCGTCCCATCGGCACTGTGCGCGGTGGCCTGAAGGCCGGTGCCGAGCCGGTCGACGGCCTGGTGGTGGTAGCAGGAGACCTCGGTGGCGGGCCCGAGGACTTCGGCGAGCCGGCTGCCGTCGGCCAGGCCGACCCGGTGGCGGACGAAGCGGGCGGGGACGAGCTGGTGGCTGTCGTCGGGCAGGTGCTGGACGAGGGTGCCGCCGAGTTCGACGTTGAGCAGTTGCATGCCGCGGCAGACGCCGAGCACCGGGAGGTCCCGGGCGAGGGCGGCGCCGAGGAGCCGGGCCTCCCAGTCGTCGCGGGCGTGGTGGGGCGGGCCGGTGCGCGGGTGGGGGGCCGCGGCGTAGCGGGCCGGGTCGACGTCCGGTCCGCCGGCGAGGACGAGTCCGTCGAGGGCGTCGAGCAGGTGGCCGGCGCCGCCGGGCTGGGGCGGCAGCAGCACCGGGGTGCCGCCCGCGCGGACGACGGCGTCGACGTACGTCTGGGGCACGAGGGAGGCGCGCTGGTTCCAGACGGACCAGGAGGCGTCGTCCTGGTAGCTGCTGATGCCGATGAGCGGGCGCCGGGGATCGTCGTGGGTCACAGCCGCTCGAATCCGCGCCGCCGCTCCCAGTCGGTCACCGCCCGCTCGTAGGAGGCGAGTTCGGTGCGTCCGGCGTGGGCGTAGTGCCGGACGACGTCCTTGCCGAAGGCCTCGGTGGCGACGGCGCTGCGCTCGAAGGCGTCGACGGCGTCGCGCAGGGTGGCGGGCACCCGGGGCGCGTCGGAGGCGTAGGCGTTGCCGGTGAACTCCGGCTGGAGCTCGAGCTGTCGCTCGACGCCGTGCAGTCCGGCGGCGATCAGGGCGGCGACCGCGAGGTAGGGGTTGACGTCGCCGCCGGGGACGCGGTTCTCGAAGCGCAGCGACTGCCCGTGGCCGACGACGCGGAGCGCGCAGGTGCGGTTGTCCCGGCCCCAGGCGATGGCGGTGGGCGCGAAGCTGCCGGGGACGTAGCGCTTGTAGGAGTTGACGGTGGGCGCGAACAGCAGGGCGAAGTCGGCGAGGCAGGCGAGCTGGCCGGCCAGGAAGTGCTCCATGGTGCGGGAGAAGCCGTGCGGGCGGTCGCCGGCGAACACCGGGGCGCCCTGCTCGTCGCGCAGGCTGAGGTGGATGTGGCAGGAGTTGCCCTCGCGTTCGTCGTACTTCGCCATGAACGTGAGGCTGCAGCCCTCCTGGGCGGCGATCTCCTTGGCGCCGGTCTTGTAGACGGCGTGGTTGTCGCAGGTGGTGAGGGCGTCCGCGTACTTGAAGGCGATCTCGTGCTGGCCGAGGTTGCACTCGCCCTTGGCGGACTCGACGGTGAGGCCGGCGCCGGCCATGCCGTTGCGCAGGCGGCGCAGGAGGGGCTCGATGCGGCCGGTGCCGAGGATGGAGTAGTCGACGTTGTACTGGTTGGCCGGGGTGAGGCGGGTGTAGTCCTTGTCCCAGGCCTGTTCGTAGCTGTCCCGGAAGACGATGAACTCCAGCTCGGTGGCGGCCTGGGCCTGCCAGCCGTAGCCGGCCAGGCGGTCCAGCTGGCGCTGGAGGACCTGGCGCGGGGAGACGGCGACCGGCGTGCCGTCGTGGTGGACGACGTCGCACTGGACCATGACGGTGGCCGGGTGCCAGGGGACGGACCGCAGGGTGGCGAGGTCGGGGCGCAGCGTCAGGTCGCCGTAGCCGTTCTCCCAGGAGGAGATCTCGTACCCGTCGACGGTGTTCATGTCGACGTCGACGGCCAGGAGGTAGCCGCAGCCCTCCGCGGCGCCGGGGACGACGTCGTCGAGGAAGTACTCGGCGGCGACGCGTTTGCCCTGGAGGCGCCCCTGCATGTCGGTCATGGCGAGCACGACGGTGTCGACGGACCCGTCGGCGACGCGGGTGCGCAGCTCGTCGAGGGTGAGCCGGGGGGTGGTCATCGGGTCTCCAGTTCGGTGTCCGGGGTGGGCCGCGGGCCGGTCATCGGATCTCCGCTTCGGGGGCCGGGGCGTCGGGCGCGGTCGGCGCGGGGCCGATGTGGGGCCCGGTGAACCAGGTGCGGGCGGAGGACAGCCACCACACGCCGGCGAAGCCGACGACGACGAGCACGGCGACGGGGGTGTAGTTGAAGCTGTCGGCGGTGATCGGGCTGGCGGTGGGCAGCATGAACAGGACGGTGATCACCGCCGTCCAGGCGACGGCGATCACGCCTATCGGCCGGCTCCAGCGGCCCAGGTGCCAGGGTCCCCGCGGGAAGTCCTCGCCCTGGCGCAGCCGCAGGTACACCGGGATGACGTAGGAGATGTACAGGCCGATGACGGAGATCGAGGTGACGGCGGTGTAGGCGGTGTTGTTCCAGAGCGCGGGCAGTCCGAGCAGGAGGGCTCCGCCGGTGGCCAGCCAGACGGCGTTGGTCGGGGTCTGGGTGCGCGGGGAGATGCGGTGCCACAGGCGGGAGCCGGGCAGCGCGCCGTCGCGGGAGAAGGCGTAGATCATGCGGGAGTTGGCGGTGACGGAGGCCATGCCGCAGAAGAACTGGGCGCCGATGACGATGAGCAGCAGGAGCTGCGCGCCGCCGTCGCCGATCGCGTCGATGAAGATCTGCGCGGGCGGGACCTGGGTGTCGCTGTTGAGCGCGCCGTCGTAGTCGCGGATCGCGAAGGTGATGCCGAGCAACAGGATCCAGCCGGCCACAAGGGAGACGGTGATGGCGTTGACGATGCCGCGCGGGCCGGAGCGGGCGGCGTCCTGCGTCTCCTCGGTCATGTGCGCGGAGGCGTCGTAGCCGGTGAGGGTGTACTGGGCCATCAGCAGGCCGAGCATCGCGACGTAGAACTGGTTGTGGAACCCGGTCTGGTTGACGAACTCGGTGAGCACGAAGGAGACGGAGGCGTGCCGGTCGGGGAGGAACGCGAGCGCGCCGACGATGATCGCGACGCCGATCAGGTGCCACCACACGGACACGCTGTTGAGGACGGCGACCAGGCGCACCCCGAAGGTGTTGAGCAGGCCGTGCACCACCAGGATGACGGCGAAGATCTCCATCGTGTGCGCGGGGGTGGCCGCGACGCCGAAGCGGAGGGTGAGGAACGCGTTGGTGAAGAAGGCGGCGCCGTAGTCGACGCTGGCGGTCACCGCGACCTGGCCGAGGAAGTTGAACCAGCCGGTGAACCAGCTCCAGGCCGGGCCGCCGGTGCGGGTCAGCTTGGCGGACCAGTAGTAGAGCCCGCCGGCCGTCGGGTAGCTGGAGCAGATCTCGGCCATCGCGAGGCCGACGCACAGCGTCAACAGGCCGACCACCGGCCAGCCCCAGACGATCAGGGCGGGGCCGCCGGTCTTCATCCCCGTCCCGTACAGGGTGAGGCAGCCGGAGAGGATCGAGACGATGGAGAAGGAGACGGCGAAGTTGGAGAAGCCCGACATCGAGCGGGCCAGCTCCTGGGTGTAGCCCAGCTCGCGGAGGCGTTGTTCGTCGGCGGAGACGGGGGAGGAGTCCACCGGGATCACGGCGGGGCCGGATCGGTCGGGTGAGCGTGCGTCGGTCATGGGCACCCCTGGGGGTTGAGGGTGTGCCGGGGTTCGCGCGGCCACGACGGCGTGGCGCGCCCGCCCCGGCGGGTTCGACGGTCGGACGGCTCTTCAATGGTCTGGAATCAGTCCATTGGGTGGGTGAGCAGCATCGTTCCGGCTGGGCCCGGGGCGCGTCAAGAGCGGTGGTGGAACGAGTGCGGGAAACACGTTCGTAGGTACGATTCCGCCGTGGACGCGGACCAGGCACGTGAGCAGGCGCGGCTCGACTGGCGGGCCGGGGCGATCTTCCGCCCGGTGCGGACCGGCAACGCCTTCGAGGAGACCGTCGAACGCCTGCTCCAGGCGATCAAGCTCGGCGTCTTCGGCCCCGGCGACCGGTTGCCCGCCGAACGCGACCTCGCCGCCCGGCTCGGCGTCAGCCGCGAGACCCTGCGCGAGGCGCTGCGCACGCTCCAGCAGGCCGACTGCGTCGAGTCCCGCCGCGGCCGCTACGGCGGCACCTTCGTCACCTACCGGATGCCCGAACCGGACGTCGACGACCTGCGCCGCGCCGCCCGCGACCTCGGCGGCGCCCTGGAGGACGCGCTGACCTACCGGCAGGTGCTGGAGGTCGGCGCCGCCGAGGCCGCCGCCCGGCGCCCCCTCGCCCCCGAACAACGGGCCCACCTGGAGGGCCGGCTGACCGAGTTGGAGGGGGGCCCGGCCGAGCACTACCGCCGGCTGGACTCGCGCTTCCACCTCGCCATCGGCGAGCTCACCGGCTCCCCCACCCTCGCCGCGGCCATCGCCGAGGCCCGGATGCGGCTCAACGACCTGCTCAACGCGATCCCCATGCTGGACCGCAACATCGAGCACGCCGCCGAGCAGCACCGGGCGATGGTGCGGGCGATCCTCGACGGCGACGGCGACGCCGCCCGCCGCGCCACCGAGGAGCACCTCGCCGCGACGGCGGCGCTGCTGCGCGGCTTCCTGGCCTGAGGCCCTCGGGCATTCCCGGCCCGAGGCCCCGCCCCCGGGGGAGTCGGGCCGGGCGACTCCCGCTGCCACAGCGCCTCGCACGCAGATCCAGCGCCGAGCCGCCACCTCCACAGCGCGGGGCCCACGGACACCATGGCCGCTCCCCCGTCCCTCTGCTCTTCGGCCGCCCGTCCAACCAGACGCAACTTCTTCGCGTTAGTCTTGACCCATGAGTGCCCGACCGACCACCCGCCCCGGCGGGCGCAGCGCCCGCGTCCAGCAGTCCGTCCACCAGGCCGTCCGCGACCTCGAAGCGGAACTGGGCCGGGACGGACTCACCGTGCCCCTGATCGCCGCCCGCGCCGGCGTCACCCCGTCCACCGTCTACCGGCGCTGGGGCGACCTGCGGGAACTCCTGTCGGACGTGGCCGTGGAACGGCTGCGCCCCGACGGGCCGCCGGACGACCACGGGGGCCTGCGCGCCGACCTGGAGGCGTGGGCGGCCCAGTTCGCGGAGGAGATGTCCTCGACGGCGGGCCTCGCGTACATCCGGGACGCGCTGCTGGGCGACCCCGAGCACGGGAACGCCGCGCGCTGCTCCGACTACGCCGCCGAGCAGCTGAAGGCCATCGGCGTGCGCGCGGCCGGACGCGGGGAGGCCGTGCCCGACGTGGAGAGCCTGCTGGACGTCGTCGTCGCCCCCCTGATGTACCGGATCCTGTTCCGCCCCTCGGACCTGTCGACCGCCTACACGGAGCAGCTGGTGGCGGTGGCACTTGCACCGGCCACCCTCCGCAAAGGCTAAGCGTTTGCGTTTATGGCTGGCTCGGGCCTAGAGTGCTTAACGCAAAGCATTCGCCTTAAGGCTCAGAGGTGCTCCCATGTCCGGCGTCACCGCCTTACCGTCCCGTCCCCACCGCCTTCCCGTGCTGATCCGCCGCGGCGCCTTCCCGCTCCACGCGTCGGTCCTGGTCGGCCTGCTGGCCGCCTCCAGCGCGCCGACCCCGGTCTACGCGCTCTACCAGGCCGCCTGGCACTTCTCGGCCATGACGCTCACCGTCGTCTTCAGCACCTATGCGCTCGCCCTGCTGGTCGCGCTCCTCACCGCGGGAACGCTCTCGGACCACCTCGGCCGCCGCCCGGTCCTCGCCGGGGCCCTCGCCGCCGAAGCCATCGCCATGGCCGTCTTCGCCACCGCGCAGGGCGTCCCGGCACTGATCGCCGCCCGGATCCTGCAGGGCCTGGCCACCGGCGTGGCCACCGGCGCCGCCGGAGCCGCCCTGCTCGACTTCGAGGACCCCGGCCGCCCGGGCCGGGCCACCGCCGCCAACGGCATCACCCCCGTGGCCGGCATGGCCGTCGGCGTCCTGGCCGCCACCGCCCTCGTGCAGTACGCCCCCGCCCCGACGCGGACGGTCTACCTCCTGCTGCTCGCGCTGTTCACCGCGCAGGCCACCCTCGTCCTGCTCACGCCCGAGACCGCCCGGCCCCACCCCGGCGCCCGGCACTCCCTGCGCCCCACGATCGCCGTCGCCCCCGCCTCCCGACCCGCCTTCGCCCACGCCGCGCCCGGCATCGTCGCCGCCTGGGCCCTGGGCGGCTTCTACTCCTCCCTCGGCCCGCCCCTCGCCCGGCTCATCGCCCCGCACGCCACCCGCGCCACCGGCGGCCTGGTCTTCTTCACCATGACGGCCGCCGCCGGCCTCGCCGCCCAGGGGGCCCGGGCGCTGCCAGCCCGCACCGCCGGCCTCGCGGGCACCGCGCTCCTGATCCCCGGCGCCCTGCTCACCCTGAGCGGCCCCCAACTGCACAGCCTGGCCGCCCTGTTCGCCGGTACCGCGCTGGCCGGCGCGGGCTTCGGCGCCGTCACCCAGGGAGCCCTGCGCCTCTTGCTCCCCCCGGCCGCCCCCGACGAACGCGCCGGCACCCTCGCCGCCTACTACGTCCTCAGCTACCTCGCGATGAGCATCCCGGCCGTCCTCGCCGGACTGCTCACCAACCTCTACGGCCTGCCGACCGCCGTCGCGGTCTACGCCGCGACCGTCGTCCTCCTGGCCGTCACCGGCCTCACCCACGCCCTGCGGCAGGGCCGCCCTGCCCCGCACCCCCTCGAAAGGACCCACCGATGAGCACCGGCTGGAACCTCGGCGACCTCACCGTCCGCCGCGTCGACGAGATCGAACTGCCCCGCGAGACCGGCCCATGGCTGCTGCCCGCCGCCACCGCGGAGGTGCTGGACGACGTGCCGTGGCTGCACCCCGACTTCGCCGACGCCGGCGTCCCCCGCCTGGCCAGCCACTCCTTCGCGGTGGAGGTCGGCGGGCTGCGGATCGTCGTGGACACCGGCATCGGCAACGGCAAGACCCGTGCCAACCCGGCCTGGAACGGCCTCGACACCGACTTCCTGGACCGCCTGACGGCCGCCGGCTTCCCGCCCGGGAGCGTCGACCTCGTGATCACCACGCACCTGCACACCGACCACGTCGGCTGGAACACCCGCCTCGACGGGGAGGACTGGGTCCCCACCTTCCCCAACGCCCGCTACCTCACCAGCCGCACCGAATGGGACCACTGGGCCGCCACCGAGCTGGACGAGGCCCGCGCCCAGATGTTCCGCGACTCCGTCCACCCCGTCCGGGACGCCGGGCTCCACCACCCCGTGGACGTCCCCGAGGCGGGCCTCGAAGTCGCCCCCGGCGTCCACCTGGTCCCCGCCCCCGGCCACACCCCCGGCCAGGTGGCCGTGGAACTGCGCGGCACCGACCGCCGCGCCCTGATCACCGGCGACAGCATCCACCACCCCGTCCAGCTCTCGCACCCCCACGTGCACAGCTGCGTCGACATCGACCCCGCACAGGCCATCCGCACCCGCGCCGACATGCTCGAATCCCTCGCCGACACCGACACCCTGCTCCTGGGCACCCACTTCCCGCACCCCACGGCGGGCACCGTCCAGCGCGAGAACGGCCGCTACCGCCTCCACGCCGAACCGGCAGGAGGGTTGGCGCCGACGGCGGTGTGAAGCGCGCCGGATCCCCTCGGGCTCAGGGACCTCGACCCGGTCCGGGATCACGCCGTGGGAGTGCTCGCCGACACCGACGATGTTGCCCTTCGGCGGCTCCGGGGACGTCGTCCACCAGATCCGGTGACCGCGCCGACGGCCGCCGTCATCGCTCCCCTTGCTCCCGCTTGCTCCCGCCGCGCCGGGAGTGCAGCGCACTGGTCGGGGTCGCCGCGACGCGGCGCGTTCGGACGGACACGCCCTCACACGAACGACACCCGACCCGCGCAGAAGCCTCGCGTCGGCCGGGTGTCGCACAGGCGTCCGGTCTGCGTACGCTCGCTTCCAAATCCGGCCAAGGCCTGCGGGCGGCGTGGGAGTCACCGCCGGGATCCCGGCCATGCCGCAGCACCTACGGAAAAGATCCCATGAGTTACTGCACGCCCTGCCAGCGCCACCTCAACGGCGCGCTCTCCTGCCCCGGCTGCGGGCGGGCCGCCGAGGCCCCGACCGGGGAGGGCGCGGGCCACGCGGCCGCCCGGCCGGCCGGGGTCCCCTCGGCCGCGCCGCCGCGCCAGGCGGCGAGACGGGCGGCCCGGCGGCGGGGCGGCCGGGCCCGGGGCACGATCCTGGCGGCGTCGGCGGCCGGGGTGGTCGTCTGCGGACTGGCCACCGTCCTGCTGGCCAGCGGCAATTCGGACGGCGCGGTCACCCCGGCCTCCGCCGGCACCGAGACGCCCTCGCAGAAGGCCACGGCCATCACCAGCGCCCCGGCCGCACCGGCTCCGGCCACCACCACGGCCACGGTCCGCCCGCAGCCGTCCGCCGCCAGCACCCGGCCGAAGCCGTCCGGCAGCACCTCCTCGGCCCCGGCGTCACCGTCCGGCCCGCCCGCGTCGGCCGCCGCGCCCCCGCCCCCGGCGGAGCCGCCCGCGAAGCCGTCCCCGACCACGCCGAGCACCGGCACCGCCCCGCAGCCCTCCCCCACCCAGCACCCGACCACCCCGACGGCCACGCCGAAGTGCACCCCGTTCCTGTTCTGGTGCACCTGAGCAGGAGCCGCCAGCCAGTCGAGGGGAGCGGCCCGACCGTCGGCGTCCTGGCCGGCTACCCGACGCCGACCGGCCCAGGCCGCACCGAGGTGGTCCGGCGACCGTAGCCGCCTCCCGGCCGCCCGGTGGCCCGCCCACACCCGGGCGGGCTCCGAGGGGCCCGGCCCGGCCCGGCCCGGGCTCAGCGCGGCGGGACCGGCACGGCGCGGAGCGGGACCAGGGTCGACGTGCCGAGGCTGGAGTTGGCGCGGCGGAACTGCTCGGCGACGCGGCCGCAGCCGGGGCACTCCCGCAGGTGGCGGGCCAGTTCGCGGCCGCGGCGGCGGCCGGGCCGGCGGGCGTCGCCGGTCAGCACCGACGTGAAGTACCGGCACTCCTTCCCCGTTCCCCCGCCCTCGTGCGCGCTCAGGTAGGCCTCGCGCAGTCCCGCGCGGGCGCGGGCCGCGAGGGAACGCACGCCGCTCGGGGTCATGCTCATCCGCTGGGCGACGGTGGCGGCCGACTCGCCCTCCACGACGAAGAACCACAGCAGCACCTGCCAGCGCTCCGGCAGGGCTCGGTAGGCGCCGGCTATCAGGGCCGTCTCCTCGGCCGCGAGCAGCGCGTCGTCGGTCCCGGCCTCGTCGGCCAGGCACTCCGCCCAGGTGTGGAAGTCGGCCGCCAGCACGATGCGGTCCCTGGTCTGGGCGCTCCACTCCATGGCGGTGCGGCGGACGCAGGCCTGGAGGTAGGGGCGCCACGCGTGGCGCGGCCCGCGGCCGCGGGCCACGGACTGGTAGGTGCTGGCGTAGGCCTCGGCGGCGAGGTCCTGGGCCGTCTGCTGGTCGCGGCAGAAGCGGCGGGCGTAGGCGAGCACGGCGCCGTGGTGGCGGGTGAATACCTCGGCCATGACCTCCCTGATGCGCGCGCCGCCGGCCGGGGCCGGCGCGGTGAGCGCCTCCGCGAGTTCGGCGTCGGTCAGGTCGCTCAGTCCCGGTTCGCGGGTGCTGGTCAGCAGGGTCACCTGGTCCTCCTCGGCTGTGGCCCCCGTCCGGCGGGGAGTCCGCGGGCCCGGCCGGTGTGGCGGCGGCAGGGGCCCGCGCGGGGGATCGCCCGGACGGAGGACGCGACGGCGGCCCGGTTCCGGGGCCGTCGGGACGGTGTGGCGGGAAGGGCCACAGCACACCAGTCCCACGGGTTTCCGGGCAACCGTCCGCAAACGTCCGCGCGCCCGGTGATTCCGGATCCGAATGGGGGAGATCCGTGTGCGGGGCGACAAACGTGCCGCCGGTGGCGCCGGACCCGCCCCGATGGGGCGCGACGCCGCTCCCCGGCACCGTGGCGAGGTCTCGTCAAGCGCGGCGACCACGGATAACAGAAAAGGTCATACGGCATTCGCATGACTGAACGCCCGTGCACCGACGTAGTCATGACACTGTGCCAGTTGTCGTGTGCCGCATTCGACTCGGCATACGTGTCCACCGGGTGAACAAAGGGGGCGAGGGCCCCCACCGGCCCGACGCCGGTGAGAACCCTCGCCCTGCTGTTCACGGTTGTCGCCGGTCATCCACCTCCCGTGTGTGCGTGCCCGGTGTGGTCGGCGCCGCCGACGACCGTGCCGCCGAGCAGCCCGTGCAGGAGGTCCGCGGTGGTGTCGGACAGCACGACCACCCACGCGTCGCCCACCAGGTACGAACCCCCGTACGCCTTGGCCTCGTCGATCCAGGCGTCCTTGGCGCGCGGCGTCGGGAAGGTGGCGATCCAGATCTCCTCGTCGCCGGAGGTGCACAGGCCCTGGCGGAGGTCCGCCGCGTCGGTGGTGATCTCCGCCGTGCAGCCGATCCGCCGGGCCAGTGCCTCCACGGAGCCGGCGCCGGGGCCCGGCGTCGTCGGCGCCGCCTGCGTGGCTCCGGCCAACCCGCCGTTGCCCCACAGGAGTTCGACGGAGCCGAGCGCGAGCAGGAGGACCAGCGCGGCCCACTGGAGCACGGTGCGCACGCGCCGGCTGTTCCCGGCCGGTCCGAGGGCGACGCCCGGGATCCTCACTTGCCCGTCGCCGGCTTGCCCTGCGGGTTGATGGCCGTCCACAGGCCCCCGGCCAGACCGTTACCGAGGGCGTCGCCGTAGCCCTTGTCGCCCGAGTAGACGTACGCGGGCGTGCAGTTGATGCTCAGCTGCCAGGTGCCGTCCGGGCGCTGCATCTTGCCGACGAGCTTCGGGTCGACGCCCTTGATCTTGCCGGGGTCCACGGGCGCCGCGGGCATCCACGTCTTGAGGCAGTCACCCTCGCAGTTGGAGCGCATGGGCCAGGCGGTGTCCTTGCCGAAGTGGTACAGGGTACGGCCGTTGGCGTCCACCATGATCGGGCCGAGTTGGGGGTGGGTGAAGATCGAGAGCTGCAGCCCGGCCGGGGGCTGCTGGGACGGCTGCGGCATCGGCGCGGTGGTGGCGGGGGGCGTCGCCGGGGCCGTGGCCGTCGCCGACGGGGTGGCCTGAGCGCCCGCGCCGGTGGCCTTCGACCCGTCCGGCGCCAGGGCGTGCCAGGTGCCGCCCACGCCCTCGCCCTTGGTGTCACCGGGCGCGGTGTCCTGCGCGTAGCGGTAGGCGGGCCAGCCGCCGACCGTCAACTGGTGCGTGCCGTCGGCCCGGACGATCTCGCCCAGCTTGGCCGAGTCGATGCCGGTGCCCGCCGTGGTGGTGCCGTCCTTGATGACGGGCGGCCAGGTGGTGGCGCACCCGCCGGAGCAGTTCGACATCGGCGGGTGCGCCGAGTCCTTGTCGAACCGGTAGAGCGTGAAGCCCTGGCCGTCCGTCAGGACGGACCCGAGCTTGTCGTCCACCCGGACGGCCAGCTGCCCGCCGGGCGAGCCGCTGCCGGCCGACGAGGGCGCGGCGGAGGCCGACGACCCGTAGTCGCCGTAGGAGCCGTAACCGCCGGCCGGGGCGGGCGCCGTCGCCCCGGCCAGCTGCCCGGCGTCGGTCGGCCCGGCGGACGGGTAGGCGTTGCCACTGCCGTTCCCGAAGGCCGCCATGAGCACGAGGCCGGCCAGGAGGAGGCAGAGCGCCACCAGGCCGTACCGCTTCGTTGTCGTCGTCAAGGTCTTCCTTGCCTTTCCATCGGTGGAGCCTGGGGGGTTTGGGGGAATGCGAACCCGGAGCGAAGGAGTCCGGAGGGGCACGCGGGCCTCGGGCCCGGCGGCTCACTGGATGCGCAGCGCCAGCGCGGGGCACCGGTCGACCGCGCGGGCCGCCTGCTGGAGCAGCTGCGGCGGGACGGGCATCACACCGGCGGAGGGGAATCCGTCCGCCTCGAGGCTGATGACCTCGGGCAGGACGCTCGTGCACAGCCCGTGGGCCTCGCAGAGCGTCCAGTCCACGACGATGCTCCCGGCGCTCTCCACGGCCGGCATCGGGAGGACGCCTTGAACGGGACGGCCGCAGCCGTAGCGGTGGGTGTGCAGTTCGAGGTCCTGGTCGAAGACCTCCAGGGCCGAGGCCACGAACCGGGAGGCGGCGTCGGGGTGGCTGCACGCCCCCCGGCCGGTGACCGCCCGCATCCGGCCCTCGACGGCGTCCAGGGCGGCCCGGCCGCCCCGCACCACCTCCTCCAGCGCCCTGACCAGGGCGGGCAGCCCGAGGTAGCACGGCCCGCACTGGCCGGCCGTCTCGTCGGCCATCCAGCGGGCGACCCGGAGCGCCTCGCCCAGCGGGCAGGTGGTGTGCGGCAGCGGCAGGATCGCGCCGGCCCCCAGTGCCCCGCCGAGGCTCCGGAGGGACTCGCGCGACACCTCGGCCGCGGCGGCGGCCCCCGGGGTCAGCCACGTGCCGTGGTAACCGCCGGTCAGGACGCCCTGGCCGACGTCCAGGCCGAACATCGCGAGCAGCTCGCCGAGCGGGACGCCGGTGGGCGTCTCCACCACCCGGGAGCCGGCGAGGGTCAGCAGGACCGTCCCGGGCTCCGAGGGGGTACCGACCTCGCGGTACGGCAGCGCCCCGAGGCGGGCCGCGACGGCGAGCTGCGCGTAGGTCTCGGCGTTGGACAGCAGGGTCGGCACTCCCCTGACCCCGCTGTCGCTGGTCCGGACGCCGCCGCCGCGCGGGAGGGCGATCCCGCTGGTGATGCCGCGGGCCAGCGCGCTCCCCTCGCCCGAGACGAACCGCTCGGGGAGCCGGGTGACGGAGACCGGCAGCCGGGTGGTCCGCCGCTCGGCGAGCGCCCGGCGCAGCGACTGCTCGGTGTCGGCGCGGGTGACGCCGACCGTCACCTGCTCGGCGTCCAGGGCCTCGGCCGCCAGCAGGGCGCCGTCCAGGACGAGGTGGGGCGTGCGCAACAGGAGCGCGGCGTCCTTCAGGCAACTCGGTTCTCCTTCCGTGCCGTTGACGACCACGACCGGTCGGGTGCGGCGTCGGGCGGCGGCCTTGACGACGGCCCGGAGCTTGCGGGCGAACGGGAAGCCGGCTCCGCCCCGCCCGCGCAGGTCGACGTTCTCGGCGAGGTCGGCCAGTTCGTCGGCGGGCAGCGCGGGCATCCCGCCGTGGACGACCAGGTGGGCGCGGTGGTCCAGGCGCTCGTCCCGCTCCAGGCCGGCGAACAGGACCGGCCGGCCGAGCCAGGCGATCGGTGCGCCGCTCATCCGTCCCGCCACCGCCGTCCGACGCCGGCGCCGCCGGTGCCGCCGGTGCGCCGCCGTTCGCCGACCAGCGGTTCGGCGCGGCCTGGCCCGCCCGGACGGAGGGGACCGAGCGGACGGACGGGGGCGCCGGGCCTGCGCTTGCTGCCGCCGTCCCGGAAGGCCAGCCGCAGCCCGAGCGCGATGACCACGCCCACCACCGCGACCCCGTAGAGGACGGAGACCCACGAGGCGGGCAGTCGGCCCGCGTGCAGGCCGTGGACCAGTGCCGCGCCCCACGCCGGGTAGGCGCACATGTGGACGATCCGCCACCGGCGCGCCGGACCCGTCCTGGCCAGCAGCCCGCGGGCGGCCCCGGCGAGGGCGACGGCCAGCAGCAGGTAGCCCGCCAGGACCCCCAGGCCCAGGACCAGCGGCCGGCGCGGATCGGCGAACGGGACGAAGGCGGCGAGCGCGCCGATCCGGTCCTGGATCAGGTTCATCCACACGTGCAGGACGAGGAAGACCACGCCGGCGATGCCCATCGCCCGGTGGATCGTCTGGGCGGCCAGCCGGTGGACCGGGTACAGCAGCAGCCGGTCGGTCGCCGTGAGCCCCCACAGGACGGCGGAGGTGAAGGACACCAGGGTGAGGACCCCGGCGGCCACGCCGAGGAACGCCTGCAGCGCGCCGTTCACCGTCACCGCCGTCAGGCCGAGCGCCACCGCGCACAGCGGGAGCAGCCGCCACGCCCGGTGCGTGAGGGGGCCACCGGGCTCGGGCCGGTCCGCGGCGGATCCGTCCGGCGTCCGCTCCCCGACGGCGGCGCGGCGCGCCTGGCGCGTCCGGTCGGCGCGGCCCGTGCGGTCGGCGCGGCCCCCGTGACCCGCCCGGCCCGCGTGACCCGCCCGGCGGGTGCGGCCCGCCGGCGCCGGTCCGGCGGCCGAGTGCCAGGCCAGGCGGCCGTCCTCCGTCCACATCGCTGAGCCCTCCGGGCTGGTGTGGGTCATCCGCAGCGACGCCCCTCGTTGATGCAGGTCGCCATCTGGTCCAGCAGGTCCCGGGACATGACGTTGATGAAGTCCCCGTGGTCGGTGATCGGGTTGTGGAGCTGCTCGGGGAAGGTGTCGACGGCGAAGCGCTCACCGGCCGGCACGTCGTAGGCGATGCGCTCGGTCAGCCGGGGGATCGCCCGGAAGTTGCGCGGGCAGCTGCCGTCCGCCCGCGAGAAGGCGGTGTGGGTGCGGTGGTTGGCGCTGTCGGTGTTCCTGCCGTCCCAGCAGTCGGGGAACTTCAGGGTCCGCACGACCCGGCTGCCGGAGGGGCAGAGCGGGTACTTGTCGGCGAGCTGGCGGTCCTCGAAGCCGGTGCAGCTCCACGAGGCGTGGGCGTTGGCCGGGCCGTTGGTGAGCGCCTTGGCGTCGCCGGTGATGATCCGCAGGAAGCGGGTCATCGGCTGGACCCTGTTCCCGGCCGGGGAGTCGTAGGTGATCCCGACCTCGGCCGGCTGGAGGATGCTCCCGACGTTGCGGTCCTTCCCACCGCCCGGCGCCCTCGCGTCCTTCTCCGCCCGGCCGTCCAGGACTCGCAGCACCGGCCAGTAGTAGGCCGACTGGTCGCCGTCGGAGCAAGTGGTGCCGGCGTTGGCGAGCCTGCCGTTGGTGGAGAACGCGTCGGTGACGAGGTTTCCGACGTAGTCGTGCATGTGGTGGGCGCCGTTGCTGACCCCGGGCGCCACGATCACGTTGTCGGGGTTGAGGTGGCGGTTCTCGTTGAGCCCGCACCGCGAGGTGAACGTGCCGTCGGCGGGCCCGGTGCGGGTGGGCCGGGCGGTGTTCGGGGTGACGGTCCTGATGTCGACGAACCCGCGTCCCAGGCCGTTCCGTCCGCCGCTCGCCAGGTTCTTGGGCGCGGCGGCGCCGCTCTGCCCGGTTCCACCGTTCTGGCCGGCCGCGTCGCTGCCGCCGTCGGGGGCGTAGTCCTCGGCGGAGGCGTCGGTCACCAGGTCCCGCCGGATCGCACAGGTCGCCAGTGCGGAGACGTCCTGCGGCAGGCCGGAGTCCGGTCCCGCGCTCGCCACGAGCTTGCGCAGGGTCGCCGTGCGCTTCCCGGCCAGCTCCCCCATGACCTGCTGCTCACCGCCTCCGGAGCCCGGCTCCGAGAGGCTGCGGTACGCGTCCGCCACCTGGACGTCGAGGTCCGCGAGGTCCTGGTCGACGTCCTGCTGCGCGCTCTCCGGCACCGAGTTCAGGGCCGTGCCGACGTCCGCGCAGGCGACCGTGCCCGGCCGGGCGCCGGCCTGCCGGGAATCGGCCGCCTGGGAGCGGGACGGCCGCTGCCCGGCGAACGCGGCCGCCGCGAGCGCCGAGGCTCCGGTGACCGCCAGTATCCCGGCCAGCAGGAGGGCGAACGCCTTCCGCCTGGCCCTGCCGCGTTTGTGAATCCTCATGTCGCACCTTCGGAACGGGATCGGGCCTGCCTGGCAGGCCGTGGAAAGCCTTCTGCTGCCGCGGGTTTCCGGGCAGGGTTTCTAGCGCTGGGTCGCCGGACCGGAGCCCACGCCTTGGCCCGGGCTCTGGCTCGGGCTCTGGCTCTGGCTCGGGTTCTGGCTGCTGGGAGCGGAGGAACCGGCCGGCGGTCCGGAAAGGTCGCCGAATTTCACCAGTCCGGTGTTCTCCAGCACCGTCATGTGGTCGAGCACGGTGGAATTCGCGGTGGTCGCGAGATCGCGGACGGTGGAATTCTGGGTTCCGGCGCGCACCTGGGCGACCACGGCGAAGACCTGACCATGGGCGTTGCGCACGATGTTCGCGAACAGCCGGTCGAAATCGGGCCCCTGGGCGTCGTCCAGCTGTTTCAGCCACCCCTTCTGCTGGTCGGAGGGCTCGTCGGGCAGGCCCAGGCCGAGGGTCCTGGCGGTGTCCACCACGTCCCGGTCGAGGTCCGTGTGCCCGTCGATCAGGTGCTGCCCCGCCGTCCTGACCTCGGGGGTGCCGCCCTTGGCGACGGCCATCCGGCCTGCGGGGATCTCCCACAGCCCGGCCAGCCGGACCCGTTTGACGAAGTCCCGGTCGAGCGGTGTCAGCGGCCCGGACGCCGTCTGCAGGGTCGCCACCGGGGACGGGGCCGCCCGCGCGGCGGTGCGGTACGAGCCGGCCGAGCGCACGACGGGAATCGCCAGGGCCGTGCCCGTGAACAGCACGGCCACGATCACGAGCAGGGTGGCGAACCACCGCGGAAGTCTGGTCCCGCCCGGAATTCCGTAAACCGCCGTTCCGGGTTCGCGTTTCTTCCTCGAAGATGACATCGGCTTCCTCATCGTGCCGGGATTCCGTTCGCCGTCACCGGGCGGACGGTTCGGTGGCGACCGCACCGGGGAACCTCCCGGGAACCGCCGGCCACTGGCGGGCCGGTCACCGTGGAAAGAGGCCGAACTCCGCGTTGCGTCCCGCGACTTTGCGAATCCTTTGCTCGACGTGCGCCCGGACGCCTCGGCGGAGGTCCATTCCCGACGCTTGTTCGACAATCCGTCAGCACGTGCGAAACCCGCACGGAAGGCCACTGTGGCGCGGAGCCCGGGAGGCGGTAGATTGCCCTACCGGTCGGCACCCCAGGGCACCGCACCGGCCCTGGTGTCCCCCTTCTCCGTCCGGACGCGAGCGAGGCCACGTGCGACTGAACCTCAATCAACTGGCGATATTCGCCAAGGTCATCGAATGCGGCGGCTTCTCGGCGGCGAGCCAGGTCCTGTTCCTGAGCCAGTCGTCCGTCTCGAAACAGGTGCAGAACCTGGAAATAGCCCTGCGCACCCAGCTGGTGGACCGCTCCGGCCCGAAGATCCGCCCGACCCTGGCCGGCGAGGTCCTGCTCGCGCAGTCCAAGGAGGTGCTCGCGCTCGCCGACCAGGCCGTCGCGGCCGTCCGGGCCGCGGCGCTCCCTCTGGACGACCCGCTGGTGATCGGCGGCACGAGCACGATCGCCGCGCACTTCCTGCCGTCCGTCCTGCTCGACCTGCGGCAACGGGCGCCCGAGGTCCGGTGCAGCCTCCTCGTGGACGGCGCCGACCGGCTGGCGGCCGCACTGGAGGAGGGCCGGATCGGTGTCGCGCTGAGCGGCGGCCCGCTGCCTCCCGGGCGCTACCGGTCGGAACGCCTCGCCGACGACGACATGCTGCTCGCCTGCCCGGCCGGTCACCCACTGGCCGGCCGGGAGGTCACCCCCGCCGATCTGACGGACGAAACGTTCCTGCTGCGCGAGACCGGATCACACACCCGCCGTCAGCTGACCGACCTCCTGCACGCGTGGGAGCTGTCCGGCGCCCGGACGCTCGACCTGTGGGGCACCGAGAGCGTCAAGGAGGCCGTCCGGATCGGCCTGGGGATCGGCCTGGTGGCGCGCCGGTCCGTCCACCTGGAGCTCCGGCGCGGCGTGTTGGCCGAGCTGCGGATCCACCCGGCGCCCGGCCACCGGACCGTGACGGCCTGTTCGACCCTGGCCCGGCCGCTCACGGCGTACGAGCAACTGCTGCTCCTGGTCCTCCGCAACGCCGCCGCCCGGCCGGCCGTGGAGGCGTGAGCCCGCGCCTACCCGCGCGGCGGATCCCGGTCCAGGTAGCGGAGGCCCTGGGTGGGGTGGGCCCGCCGCATCGCCCCGAAGCCGAGCCGGTGCACCGGCAGCATCCCCTGGTACCCGATCGCCACCGGTGCCCTCGCCGACCCGGGCGGCCCGCTGGCCGTGATCGCCAAGGACCACGGCGCGACGCCGTCCCAACTGGCCCTCGCCTGGCTGCTGCGGCGCTCGCGCGTCGTCCTGCCGATCCCGGGGACGTCGTCGGTCGCGCACGTGGAGGAGAACGTCGCCGCCGCGGAAGTACGGCTGACGGACGAGGAGTTCGAGGCCGTGACGCACGCCGTGTGAGCCGGCCGGTGCACCCGTGAGCGGCCTCCGGTCCGTGGCGACCGGGGGCCGCTTCGCCCGGAGTCGCCCGGCGGACGTCGCGGGCTCGCTAGGGTGAGCGCATGGCCTCACGGGGAAGTCCGGCGATGTCTGAACCGAACCTCCTGCCGGGGCGCCGGAGCTCCGCCGCCGTGCTCGCCGTCGTGGCGGCCCTCGCCGCGCTGGTGGTCGCCGTGCTCGGGGTCCGTTACGCCGGCCAGGGCGACGCCCGCGGGGTGGACGCACGCCTCGCGGGGGTGGTGTACGGCGTGGAGCCGCCGTGGCGGTCCGTCGCGCTGGCCCTGGACTCCCTGGGCGAGCCGGTGGGGGCCGCGGCCCTGGTCGTGCCGGTCGTGGCAGGCTGCCTGCTGCTCCGGCGCCCCCGCGCGGCGGTGTTCGTCGTCGTCGGCGTCGGCCTGGCCGTCGGAGTGGCGACGCTGCTCAAGCACCTGGCGGGGCGCACCATCCACGGCGACAACCTGTCCTACCCGAGCGGGCACACCGCCTTCCTGACCGCGCTCGCCCTGGCGGTGGCGACGGTCGCGACCCGCCGCCGGGGCCGGGACGGCCCCGGCCCCGGCACCCCGCTGGTGTTCGCCGCGGCCCTGGCCGCAGGCGCCGTCATGGGCTGGGCGCAGGTCGCCCTGGGCGCGCACTACCCGACCGACGTCCTCGGCGGCTGGTGCACCGCGCTGGCGGTGGTGCCGGCGACCGCGTGGCTGGTCGACCGGCCCCGCCCGGGCCGTCCCTGACCTCACACCAGACGACGGAACACCGGCTTCACCGGCCGCCCGCCCAGCCAGGGTGTGGGGTCGCCGACGTCGAGCGCCTTCCGGTAGACGGCGCAGGCCCCGGCCACCACGGCCACGGTGCGGTCGATGTCGGCGTCGCCGAGCGCGCTGCTCACCACGAACGAGGGTGCCAGCACGCCGCCCGCGAGGAGTTGGCGCAGAAACAGGGTGCGGTACTCCTGCGAGGGCTCCCCCCTCGCGTCGAGCGTGGCGAAGACCAGGTTGCTGGCCCGGCCCCGGACGAGGACGTGGTCGCCGACGCCCATGCCCGCGGCGGCCTCGCGGACCCCGGCGGCCAGCCGCTCGCCGAGGGCGTGCAGCCTGGCCGTGACGCCCTCCTCGACGTAGGTCGTCTGGACGGCCATCGCGGCGGCCAGCGCGTGCGTCTCCGCGCCGTGCGTGGTGGACAGCAGGAACACCCGGTCGCCGGTGTGGCGCAGCCCGCCCCACTCCATCAGGTCGCGTCGCCCGGCCAGTGCGGAGACGGCGAAGCCGTTGCCCAGCGCCTTGCCGAACGTCGAGAGGTCGGGCACGACGCCGTACAGGCCCTGGGCGCCCGCCTCGGACCAGCGGAAGCCGGTGATCATCTCGTCGAAGACCAGCACGCAGCCGTGCCGGTCGGCCAGTCGGCGCAGACCCGCGAGGTATCCGGGCGGCGGCTCGGCGTGGCCGGCGGGTTCGAGGACGAGGCAGGCGACCTCGCCCCGGTACCGGGTGAGCACGTCCTCCGTGGCGGCCAGGTCCCCGTAGGGGAACGCCACGGTGAGGTCGGTGATCGCCGCCGGGATCCCGGCGGACATCGGCGTGGTGCCGATGAACCAGTCGTCGACGGAGAAGAACGGGTGGTCGGCGCAGATGGCCACCCGGGTGCGCCCGGTGACGGCGCGGGCGAGCCGCACCGCGGCGGTGGTGACGTCGGAGCCGTTCTTCGCGAACTTCACCATCTCGGCGGTCGGCACGGTCTCCAGGAAGCGTTCCGCGGCCTCGGCCTCCACGATGGAGGGCCGCACGAAGTTGCCGCCGCGGTCGAGTTCGCGCCGGACCGCCGCCAGGACGCGCGGGTGCGCGTGGCCGAGGCTGACCGACCGCAGGCCGGAGCCGTACTCGACGTAGCGGTTGCCGTCGACGTCCCACACGTGGGCGCCGCGGCCGTGGCTGATGACGGGGGCGAGGTGCTCGGGGTACTGGTCGTCGCCCTTGGCGTAGGTGTGCGCGCCGCCGGGGATCATGGCGTGCAGCTTCTCGTTCGCCGCGCGTGACCGGGGCAGCGCGAACTCGTCGGTGTGTGCGCTCTCCACCGGGTCTCAGCTCTCCTTCCGGCTCAGGACCTCGGCGAGGCTCGGCGCCGCCCGGTCCCGCTCGGACATCGACGTGGGCGGCAGCGGCCAGGGGACGGCGAGCTCCGGGTCGTCGAAGGCGATGGTCACGTCCTCGGTGGGATCGTGCGGGCGGTCGATCAGGTACGAGACGTCGGTGGTCTGCGTCAGCGCCTGGAAGCCGTGCGCGCACCCCGCAGGGACGTACAGGGTCGCCTGCGTCTCGCCGGACAGCTCGAAGTGGGCCTGGTTCCGGTAGGTCGGCGAGTGGGGCCGCAGGTCCACGACGACGTCGAAGACCCGCCCGTACGAGCAGCGCACCAGCTTGGCCTCGCCGGCGCCGGAGCGCAGGTGCAGGCCGCGCAGCACGCCGCCGACCGAGCGGGAGACGCTGTGCTGGACGAAGGCGTCCGGGTCGAGGCCCACCGAGCGGATCACGTCGGCGTCGAAGGTGCGGCAGAAGAAGCCGCGTGCGTCGGTGTACGGCGTCGGCTCGAACAGGTACGCGCCGGCGATCGCCGGGACTTCGGTCGCCTTCACGGCGCCTCCCTCGAAGCGTGGTCGGTCGTGGGGAAGAGGACCTCGGACAGCGTGGTGAAGTGGGCCTCCAGGCGCCGGGTGGCGGCCAGGTTCCGCTC
Source organism: Streptomyces sp. SP17BM10 (assembly GCF_036322405.1). Lineage (NCBI taxonomy): Bacteria > Bacillati > Actinomycetota > Actinomycetes > Kitasatosporales > Streptomycetaceae > Streptomyces > Streptomyces sp. SP17BM10. The sequence continues at coordinate 96,211 of NZ_JAQYXB010000637.1, forward strand.
GGCGAGGGTCCGGCGCAGCTCGGCCGCGTGCTTTTCCAGCTCCCGGAACTGCTCGATCAGCCGGTCGGCGTCCACCTCGCGCGCCGGGTGGCAGTACCTGCCCAGCCCCATCTGCTCCATGAGCGCGTCGCTCTTGGCCGCGTAGCTCAGGGCGAGCGTCGGCGTGCCGGCCTTCAGGGCGCAGACGAGGTTGTGGTACCTGGTCGCCACCACGGCGTCGGCGGCCGCCGCCTCTGCCATCAGGTCGGCCAGCGAGGCCGTTCGGGCGGCGGTGACCAGCGGCGAGTCGACGGCTTCGAGGATCGCGGCGACCACCGTCGCGTCGACGCCGTCGCCGGTGAGCAGCCGGACCGGCCGGCCGTCCTCGACCAGCGCGCGGACGAAGCGGGTCGTCCCGTCGAGGTAGCGCCGGTGGATCTCCTCGGCCCGGGAGCGGTCGTCGTTGCCGCCGTGGAAGTCCATGACACCGACGCAGACCCGCCCGTCCGGGGACGCGGTGGCGGCCGGCGCCGGCAGGGCGAAGGCGAGGTCCGGGTGGACCTCGTCCCGCGCGGTGTCCACGCCCATCGCCCGCATCGCGTCGCGGGACAGGTCGTCCCGGTAGGAGCGGTACGCGGCCAGGCGCGCCGCCCGGCGGACCAGCGCCCGGGTGGGCCGGTCGGCGACGGGGGCGGCGCCGACGCCGACCAGCGCCACCCGGGTGCCGAGCAGCCGGCCGGACGCGCAGAGCAGGAACAGCGCGTACGGGAAGCCCCACGGCCGCAGCGGCAGCGTGGCCTCCAGGACGCCCATGCCCGGCACGATCACCACGTCGTGCCGGCGCACCCACGCGGCGGTGCGGACGGCGTCGACGAGTTTGCCGACGCCCTTCGCCGCGATCGCGCCCGCCCGGGAGGCGGTCCGGTACTCCCCGCGGTACCAGTGCAGCCGCGTCGCGGGGATGCGGTGGCGGGCCGTGACGGCCTCGGGGCCGCCGCACAGCGCATCCACGACGGCCTCCGGGTGCTCGGCGCGGAGGTGGCCGAGCACGGCTTCGAGGGACCCGTCGTTGCCGAGGTTGCCGGAGCCGAGCAGGCCGAACACCCCGACGCGCACGCGGGTCACGCCCCCCGCCCCTCGCGTCCGGCCACGAGGGCGTCGACGGCCACCGTCAGCAGCGCCGGGTCTGCCGGGGCCCGGTCCTCGACCCGCTCGCCGGCGCCCGGCCGGAGCCGGCTGGTCATCCAGGCGGCCAGGTGGCCGTAGCAGGCGCGCCGGTCCGCCGCGGACAGCGGCGCCCGCCGGACCGCCGAGGCGAAGCCCCAGACGTACTCGGCGAGCAGCCGGGGCGTCGGGTGCAGCGGCCCGGCCCGGCGGGGGTCCAGGTTGACGCACCGGGAGCGCTTGGAGGGGTTCGCCCGCTCGGCGCGGGTGGGGTGGTCGCGGCGGAAGTACAGCAGCTCCGGCACCTGGTGGAAGGGCCCGTGCAGGGTGATCTCGGCGACGAACGTGCGGTCCGCGTGGTGGTAGCTGTCGTGCGGCTTCACGCGGCGCAGCACGTCGGCCCGCATGACGCCGTAGAAGTCGTCTCCGCCGGGCTCGAAGAGGAGGCTGCGGAAGCGTTCCGGCGCGTGCGGGGAGTCGGTGGCGAGTCCGTACTCGTAGGGCACCTTCACCCGGCCGTCGCCGTCGATGACGGCCTGTCCGGAGTGGGCGAGGATGACGTCGGGCCGTTCGTCCAGCGCCTCCACGCAGCGCCGGAGGAGGTCCCGGGCGTACAGGTCGTCGTGCGAGGCCCACTTGAAGAGTTCGCCGCGGCACTCGGTGAAGACGTGGTTGTGGTTGGGCGCGGCGCCGATGTTCCGGGGCAGGCGCAGGTAGCGGATCCGGGAGTCCCGCGCGGCGTACGTGCGGCAGATGTCCTGGGTGCCGTCGGTCGAGGCGTTGTCGGAGATGACGAGCTCGAAGTCCTCGTAGGTCTGGCCGAGGAGGGCGTCGAGCGACTCGGCGAGGTACTCCTCGCCGTTGTGGACGGGCAGGCCGATGCTCAGCCGGGGTTGGGCGGTCACGGCGTCCTCACTTCGGGGACGGGGAGGGGAACGGGGACGGGGTGGTGCTCGCGCAGGGCGGTCCGCAGGTGCAGCCACCACGCGGCCGAGCCGCAGGCGGTCGCGGCGGCGACGCCCCAGGCCGAACCGACCGGGCCGGCCGCGACCGCGCCGCCGAGGCCGCCGGCGACGTAGCAGGCGGAGGCGAACAGCTGGCAGCGCAGGCTGCGCCGGGCGTCGGCGAGGGCGCGCAGCCCGGCCGCCGCGCCGCTGGCGAGGCCGGCGCCCGCGACGCCGAGGGTTGCGGGCACGATGAGCTGCGAGGCGGAGTGCCAGACGCCGCCGAGGACGAGCTCGCCGGCCCGGTCCGGCACCGGCAGCAGCGCCGCGCCCCACAGCAGCGCGGCGCCGGCCTGGCCGCCGCCGAGCAGGAGGCAGAACCTGCCGAGCCGTTCCGGTGCGCGGCGCAGCACCCGGGCCGCCTCCGCGACGGTGACCAGCGACAGGCCCATCAGGAGGGCGAGGAACGGGCCGAGCAGGAGTTCGGCGCCGCGGACCGCGCCGACCGCGCCGACGCCGGCGATCGCGCCGAGCCCGTAGGCCCGCAGCTGGCTCGCGCCGCTGAGGCTGACGTTCTCGGCCAGGTACCGGGAGCCGAGGTCGCGCTGCTCGCGGAGCCACCCGCGGGCCTGGGACACCCGGGGCCGGATGCCGGACTGGAGGCACCCGGAGCCCGCGGCCACCGCCGCGGAGGCGCCCCAGGCCAGCACGAAGGCGGACACGCTGCCCACCCGGGCGGCGACGACCATGGCCGGGACGAGCGCGACGCCCTGGGTGAGGTCGTTGGCGAACGCCTTCCGCCCGGTGCCGGCGGCGAAGAAGGCGAACCGCCAGGAGTCCTGGAGCAGCAGCGCCGGCAGGACGACGCCGAGGCAGGCGAAGGCGGGCCCCACCCGGCCGCCGACGCCGAGCCCGACCAGCAGGCATCCGGCACCGAGGACGGCGCCCACGCCGAGCGCGGCGCCCGAGGCGCGGGCCGCGGCCGAGCGCCAGGTCGCCTCCGGCACGCCGCTGAAGCGCACCACGAGCGGGTCGGTGGCCAGCCCGCGGGCGACGTTGAGCACCACGCCGTAGGTCAGCCAGGCCAGGCTGAACACGCCGAACGCCGTCACGCCCAGCTCGCGCGCCACGTAGATGCCCACCGCGAAGTTGGTCATGCTGGAGGCCGCCTGGTCGGCCAGCCCCCAGGACAGCCGGCCGACGACGGCCCGCTTGGCGATGGGGCCCGGCTTCACGGTCCCGGTGGCCATCCGCGTCATGCCGTGATCAGCCCGGCGCCGCACAGGGCGTCGGCCGCGGCGGCCACCGCGTCGAAGGGCAGCCCGGAGCGCTCGGCGACGTCCAGCAGGCTGTGCTCCCCGTCGGACAGGCTGAGCACCCACAGCATCGCCGTCTGGGCCTGCTTCGCGTCGCTGCGCCCGCCGAGCGGGTCGTAGAGCCCGCGCCGCCCCAACTGCGGTTCGCCGTAGGGGCTGAGGTTGACGTGGCGCCGGTTGCGGTCGAGCACGGCGAAGGCCTCGCGGCAGACGGCGAGCGTGTCGGCCAGAGCCTGCGGGGAGACGAAGTCCGGGTTGTCCGCCGAGGTGTGGTACTCCGGGTACCGGGCGTACGGGGTCCGGCTGAGCGAGCCGACGCCGAGGTCGAACCCGGGCGAGCAGTACTGCCGCTCGTCGTAGCCGTACGGGGTGAACTCGACGACGTCGTGCGGGCGTTCGGAGGTGCGCAGGACGTGCCGCAGCACCCGGTCGATCTCCGCGTCGCCGCGCCGGCTCTGCTTGTACGTCAGCCGGCCCCGGTCGCCCGCGCAGGCCAGCACCAGTCCGTGCTTGACCCGCTCGATCCGCTCCGCGTTGCGGGCCAGCCAGGTGATCGCCCCGATCGTGCCGGGCGCGTAGATGAACCGGTACGTGTAGTACGGGCTCCGCTCCGCCAACTCCCGTGCCAGGTAGGTCGCCACCGCGACGCCCGCCATGTTGTCGTTGGCCAGCGCGGGGTGGCAGACGTGGCAGGAGACGATCACCTCGTCGGCGACCCGCCCGGGAACGACGTGCTCGGCGTAGGTGAGGTGGCCGTCCGCGAGGGTGGAGTCGATGCGCACCTCGTAGTCGCCGTCCGGCAGCCCGTCCAGGGTCTCCTGGGACAGGCAGAAGCCCCAGTCCGGCGCGTAGTAGCTGGTGCGGTAGGGCACCCAGGTGGGGTGGTCCGGCAGGGTGTGCAGGTGTCCGCGCAGCTCGGACAGCGGCATGGTCGCGGCCACCGGCACGCTGTAGCCGAGCACGTGCAGACTGGAGGCGGCGAAGTCGACGACGCGGTGGCCGGCGGCGTCGGCGACGTACGCGTCCCGGATGTTCCACTCCTGCGGCACCGTCCAGTCCAGCACCCGCGTCCCGGTCGGCACCTCGTGCACCCGGAGCGGGACGTACTCGCCGACGATCTCCAGGGTGGCGCGCACCCCGTCGCCGGTGATGCTCCGGCAGAGCGGGTACAGCCGCTCCACCAGGGCGTGCATCTCCTCGCCGACCCCGGTCACCGGCGCCACCGCAGCGTCTCGTCGACGGCCCCGGCGCAGGACGCCTCGCGCAGCACGGCCAGCCGGGTGAAGCGCCGCTCGAAGTCCTCCCGGGTCAGCCCGAACGTCCGGTAGGCGTCGGCGAGTTCGAGAGCGCCCCGCTTGACCGTCCACTCGCAGTCGAAGCCGGGCAGCGCGGCGCGGAACCGGGAGAAGTCCACCCGGTACGAGCGCGGGTCGGCGCCGTTCTCCCCGGTGATCACCACCTGCGCGCCGGTCACCGCCTCGGCGACCTGCTGGGCGATCTCGGCGACGGTGACGTTGTTGACCTCGCTGCCGATGTTGAACGCCCGGTCGTGCACCGCCTCGCGCGGCGCGGTCAGCGCGGCCGCGAAGGCCCGGGCGATGTCGGCGGCGTGCACCAGCGGGCGCCAGGGCGTGCCGTCGGAGAGCACCAGCACCTCGCCGGACAGCAGCGCGTGGCCCACCAGGTTGTTCAGCACGATGTCGGCGCGCAGCCGGGGCGAGTAGCCGAAGACGGTGGCGTTGCGCATGTACACCGGGGTGAAGTCGCCGTCGGCCAGGGCGTGCAGGTCGTCCTCCACCCGCACCTTGGACTCCGCGTACGGCGTCACCGGGCGCAGCGGCGCGTCCTCGCCCACCAGGTCGTCGCCGCCGGCGGCGCCGTAGACGGAACAGGTGGAGGCGTACAGGAAGCGCCGCACCCCGGCGTCGCGGGCCAGCTCGGCGAGCCGGACGGAGGCGTGGTGGTTGATGTCGTAGGTGAGGTCCGGCGCGAGCGAGCCCAGCGGGTCGTTGGACAGCGCGGCCAGGTGGATCACGGCGTCCACGCCGGCGACGTGCTCGGCCGTGACGTCGCGCAGGTCCACCCGCACACCCGGCGGGTCGGCGGGCTTCGGGCCGAGGACGCAGTCGGCGAAGAGGCCCGCGTCCAGGCCGACGACCTCGTGTCCGGCGGCGGCGAGGACCGGGGCCATCACGGTGCCCAGGTAGCCCTGGTGCCCTGTCAGCAGTACGCGCATGGTTCAACCCCCCAGGTTGAGAGTGACTTTGGTGGTGGCGAACGCCTCGGCGTAGCGCGCGTGGCATTCGATGCCGCGGATCCGCGCCAGTCCGAGGAAGGCCTCGCGGTCGTACCAAGGGCGGTTCCGCTGCGAGGGGTAGTGCTCCTGCAGCAGCCGCACCTTCTCCTCGGCGGTCTCCGGGGAGAGCGGTTGGTAGGCCGTGGGCCGGCCGAGGTCGCCGTCCCACTTGACGATCTCGTAGCCGAGCACGAGGTGGTCGCGGAACGCGGTGGTCAGCAGCCGCGCCAGGCCGCGGTGGTCCTGGTGGGCGTCGTCGGTGCGCGGGGCGAGGATCAGGTCCGGGTCGGTGCGTTCGCGCAGGTCCTCGACGGCGGCCTTGGCCTCGTCCCAGTGCGCGGGCAGCCGGCCGTCCGGCAGCTTGAGGACGGTCAGGCGCAGGTCGGCGCCCGGGCAGAAGGCGGCGAGCGCGGCCTGTTCCTCCTGCTCCCGCTCGCTGCCGCCGCCGGAGAGCACCAGCGCGTCGACCCGGACGCCCGGCCGCGCGTGGCACATCGTCAGCAGCGTGCCGCCGGCGCCGATGGCGATGTCGTCGCAGTGCGCCCCCGCCGCGACGATCCGCTCCAGGCGCCCGGCGCCGAGCCGGATCACGCGGTCCTCACCGCGGCGCCGGCCGCGTGCGCGCCGTCCCGCTCCCACACGGCCCACGGGCGGTCCCCGCGGGCGTAGGCGAGGTCGAGCGCGGCCCGCTCCTTCACCGTGTCGGTCGGCTTCCAGAACCCGCGGTGCTGGTGCGCCACCAGCCGTCCGCACTTGGCGAGTCGGGCGCACCCGTCGGCGACGAGGTCCCCGTTCTCCGGAATGTGGTCGAAGACCTCCTGGCGCAGCACGAAGTACCCGCCGTTCTCCCACAGCGGCAGTTCGCTCACCGCCGTGATGCCGCCCACCAGGCCGTCCTCGCCCAACTCCACGCAGTGGAAGGAGGACTGCGGCGGCACCACCATCATCGACGCGCCGGCGTCCCGCCGCGCGAACCGGTCGATCATCTCCGGCAGCGGGGCGTCGGTCAGCACGTCGGCGTAGTTGGCGAGGAACATCTCGTCGCCGTCCAGGTGGTGGCGCACCCGGCGCAGCCGCTCCCCGATCGGCGACTCGATGCCGGTCTGCGCGAAGGTGATCGTCCAGGAGGAGATGTCGGTGGACAGCAGCTCGGTCCTGCCGCCCCGCAGCACGAAGTCGTTCGACGTGGTCTCTTCGTAGTTGAGGAAGAAGTCCTTGATGTGGTGGGCCCCGTACCCGAGGCACAGGATGAACTCCGTGTGCCCGAAGTAGGCGTAGTAACGCATCACGTGCCAGATCAGCGGCCGCGGACCGACCATCGCCATGGGCTTGGGCACGTCGTCCGACGCACCGCTGCGCATGCGCAGCCCGTAACCCCCGCAGAACAGGACGACCTTCACGGCTTCACCTCGATGATGCTCAGCTCCGGGATGGGAAAGACCAGGCGGCCGCCCCACTCGTGGACGAAGGACAGCTGCTCGACCAGCTCCGCGCGCAGGTTCCACGGGAGGACGAGGACGTAGTCCGGGCGGTCGGCGGCGATCCGCTCGGGCGCCAGGATCGGGATGCGGGTGCCCGGGGTGAACCGGCCGTGCTTGTAGGGGTTGCGGTCGACGGTGTACGGGAGCAGGTCGGGCCGGACGCCGCAGTGGTTGAGCAGGGTGTTGCCCTTGCCGGGGGCGCCGTAGCCGACGACCGTCTCGCCGCGCTCGGCCGCGTCGACGAGGAAGCGCAGGAGGTCCCGGCGCACCTTGGCCACCCGGGCGGAGAACTCGGTGTACCCGGACAGCTCCCGGAGCCCGGCGGCCTTCTCCCGGTCCAGCACCTCGGCCACCCGCCGGGCCGGCTCGCCGGCCGCCTCGGCCGGGCGGGCCCACAGCCGGACGGAGCCGCCGTGGGTGGGCAGCAGCTCGACGTCCACGAGCGTGAGCCCGCCGCTCGCGAGGGCGCGGGCCGCGGAGGCCACCGTGTAGTACTGGAAGTGTTCGTGGTAGATCGTGTCGTACTGGTTCTCCTCGATGAGGGTCAGCAGGTGCTGCACCTCGATGGAGACCCAGCCGTCGTCGGCGACCAGGGCGCGCAGTCCCTGGGTGAAGCCGACCACGTCGGGGATGTGCGCGTACACGTTGTTGGCCACGACCAGGTCCGCCGGGCCGTGCTCGCCCCGGACGGCCGTGCCGGTGGCCCGGTCGAGGAACGCCGTGAGCGTGGGCACACCCGCTTCGCGTGCCGCGGCGCCGACGTTGACCGACGGTTCGATGCCGAGGCAGCGGATCCCCCGGTCCACCACGTGCTTCAGCAGGTAGCCGTCGTTGCTCGCGACCTCGACCACGAAGGCGTCGGCGCCGAGGCCCAGTCGCTGGACGGCGCCGTCGACGAACGCCCGCGCGTGCTCCACCCAGGAGGTCGAGTAGGAGGAGAAGTACGCGTACTGCGTGAACGTTTCCTCGGGTGTGATCAGCGGCGGGATCTGCGCGAGCCAGCACTCGGTGCAGACCCGCAGGTGCAGCGGGTAGGTCGGCTCCGGCCGGTCCAGTTCGTCCGCGGCGAGGAAGCTCTCGCACGGCGGTGTCGCCCCCAGGTCGACGACGCTCGCCGTCGCCGCCGAGCCGCACAGTCGGCATGTCATCTACTGCCCCCACTCCTGCCCGCGCGGGATCCCCACCGCGGGCCAGCGTTGTCCGTTCCCTGCGGCGGCGCGCCCTCGGCGCCGCCGGACCGACCCGCGATCGCGGTCCGGTACCCCTCCACCAGGCGCTCCAGCCCGACGGCCGGGCCGAACCCCCGCTCGTACCGCCGCCGGGCCGCCAGGCCCATCTGCCGGTTGCGCGCCGGCTCCGCCGTGATCCCGCGCAGGCGGGCCGCGAGCGAGGCCGCGTCGCCGGGCTCGTGCAGCAGCCCGGTCACGCCGTCCTCGACGAGTTCGACGAAGGCGCCGTGCCCGGCGGCGACGACCGGGACCCCGGCCGCCATCGCCTCCACGACCACCAGGCCGAACGCCTCCAGCCAGGTCGAGGGCGCCACCACGGCGACCGCCCGCGCGACGGCCTCCCGGCACTGGGCCGTGTCGTGGAGGCCGGCGAAGCGCACGTCCTCCCGGCCCGCCGCCCACGCCGTGACCTCCGGCTCCAGCGGGCCCGCGCCGGCGATCACCAGCGGCACGCCCACCCCGCCGTCGGCGGCGATCGCGTCCCACGCGGCCATGAGCAGCGGCACGCCCTTGGCCTCCGCGAGCCGGCCCAGGTAGAGCACGTGCTCGCCCGCGCCCGTGCGCCGCACGCCCGGCTCCGGCACGAAGTTGTGCTTCACCGCCAGGCGTTCGGCCGGCAGACCGGCCCGCACCAGGACGTCGCGCTGCGCCGCCGAGATGCAGAAGAACCGCTCCACGCCGGACCACCACCGCCGCCGGTTGACCGCCGAACTGACCGCGAGCGGCACCGTCGCCAGCCGCGAGCCGCGGTAGCAGCCGTGCCGGACGGCGGGCAACGGTGACCTCCCGACGCACTCGGTGCACGGCCGCCCGTCCCGCTGGAGCGTGCCCGGCGGGCAGACCTGGGTGTAGTTGTGCAGCGTCGCGACGGCCGGCACCCCGGCGTCGGCGCAGGCGGCCAGCACCGCGGGCGACAGCAGCGGGAAGACGTTGTGGACGTGCACCACGTCGGGCCGCTCACGGCGCAGCCGGGCGGCGAGCTCGGTGCGGACCGCCGGGTTCCACGGCACCAGCAGCGGCACCGCGGCCTTGCCGGGCAGGGAGCGGCCGGCGATGTCGTCGCTGCGGCGCTCGAACAGCTCGACCCGGTGGCCGCCCTCGCGCAGCAGTGCCACCTCCTGGTCGACGACCTTGTTCTCCCCGCTCGGCTGCGCCGAGGTGTAGCGGTTGTGCACCACGAGGACGTGCATCAGGTCACCTCCGATCTCCGGGCGGCCCGGTGCGGTACGCGCGCCGCGAGGGGCTCGGCCGGGGCGGGTGCCGCCAACAGCCCGGCGGCCACGGTCAGGTGGAGCAGGTAGGGCGAGGCGTCGCCGAGCCCGGCCTCCGTGTAGGAGGCGATCGCGCAGTAGCCGATCAGGAAGATCGCGCAGGCCCTCGCCAACGAGGGCGGCCGCAGCAGTGCGACGCCGCCGAGCCCGATGATGATCGCCGCGACGACGGCGACGCCCGTCAGGCCCTGTTCGTTGTAGACGGCCAGCCAGCTGTTGTCGATCGGCAGGCCGCCGAAGGACTTGTCGCCCAGGCCGGCGCCGAACAGTTGCTCCGTCGTGGTCCGGGGCGCCGCCAGCAGGGCGTCCCAGACCTTGGCCCGCCCGGTGAGGCTGGAGAAGTTCTCCTGGCTCTGGCCGCGCAGGAACCACGCCTGGAGCAGGGAGCCGAGCGCCACCGCGGCCACGGCGGCGCTCAGCACCGCCCAGGCGAAGAACCGCCGGGCGGCGGCGCTGGTCAGGACGAGCGAGCCGATCGCCAGGGCCAGCCCGAGGATCAGGCCGAGCGTGGCCGTCCGGGTGTGGGTCAGCGCGAGCAGGACGAGAGAGGGCACGACGACCGCCGCCGCACTGCCCCTGGTGGTCCGGCCGCCCAGGAGGAGCAGCACGGTGAGCCCGATGATCACCGCCGCGTACTGCCCGATCTGCGGCGGGGTCAGCGGCCACAGCGCGCCGACCAGCCGCCCGCCGTAGAGCTCGGGCATCGCCGCCCCCGGCGCGACGACCAGGCCGGCGGCCACCGACGCGAGCACCGCGTAGTACGCCCTGATGTGGTGGCGGACGAACGTCTCGCCGCCGTCCCACCACCGGCTGAGCAGCCACAGCGTGCCGACGAAGAGCGCCAGCCGGGCGCAGCGGAACAGCGCGCCGAACCCGGACTCCAGGTGTGCGCTGGAGATCACGCTCAGCACCAGCAGCAGGGTGAGCAGGAAGAGGTGGGCACCGGGTCGGATCCGCAGCCGGAGGTTGAGGACGAGCGCCAGTGCGAAGGCGGAGAGCAGCGCGCCCATGGTGGCCGTCTGGATGAGCGAGCGCGGCAGCGGGATGACGGTCCGCGCCCCGGCGGAGCCGAGGGTGTTGAGGATCAGCAGCGCCCAGACCGCGCCGACGGACGTGGGGGTGCCCGGTCCGTGCGGCGTCCCGTGGTGCGTGAGGTCCCGGGTCACCTCAACCACCGGCCTGCGGCTGGAAGGTGCTGCCCGTGTCCTGCCGGTACGGATCGCCCCGCCACTGCCCGAAGTCGAGGGTGCGGCTCGGGTCGTGGGCGACGAAGCTCCACGGCCCCAGGTAGGCGTTGTCGTGCCAGTGGTTCTGCTGGTCGCCGGTGACCGCCACGGCCACCGGCTGGCCCTTGTACGGCGACCAGTCCGGGTAGGTGCCGTAGTTGGCCAGCACCGCCATGCGGCCGCACTTCACCGTGCAGCCGACGGCGGACGGGTGCAGCACGAAGCGGTTGCCGTGGATGTCCACCCGCTGGGTCTTCCACCGGCAGTCGTCGTAGAGCGGCGGGGCGGCGATGGCCGGCTGGGCGCAGTCCGCGGTGTTCTTCACCAGGAGCGTGCAGTCGCCGGAGGAGGTGTTGGCCGGGCTGTTGCAGAAGCGGTCGGCGTTCTCCCACAGGGTGATCCCGGACCAGTTGTCCTCCAGGACGTTCCCGTAGATCTCGATCCTGTCGGTGCGGGCGGGGATCCGGGGTTCGCCGCCGGACTCGGACAGGTAGACGGTCGCGTACGGGAAGTCGTCGCCGCGGTCGGCCGAGCGGCGGCCTTCGACGACGTCGTTGCGCCGGATCGTGTTGTTGCGGATGACCGCGTTGTAGCTGGTCTCGTAGATCAGCGCGGCGCCGTCGTTGGCCTCCAGGACGTTGTCCTCGATGCGGAAGTCGTTGTTGTTGGTGTCCGCCCACAGCCCGGGGCCGCGGTTGTCGTGCACCCAGTTGCCGTGCACGTCGGCGCCGTTGACGGCCCAGAACTTGATTCCGCCGGTGCAGCCGCAACCGGGCTGGCGCTGCTCCCACTGGTCCGTGTCGTTGCCCGTGATCTCGTTGCCCTCGACCACCAGGCCGCCCAGGGGGGCGCCGGACTTGTACGCGTTCATGCCGTACTGCCCGTTGCCCTGGAGGCAGTCGGCGCGGACCTGCTGGTGGGCGCCGGCCATCAGCCCGGCCCCGGAGTTGTCGCGGATCGTCGCGTGCTCGATCACCCACCCGTCGGCCGAGTCGTGGTTGACCACGCCCTCGTTCTGCGGCGCGGCGAAGCCCTGAACGGTCAGGTAGCGGATGGTGACGTCGGCGGCGGCGCCGCCGAACGCGTACTGGTTGGTCTTCAGGCCGTCGAGCACCGCGCCCGGCGCGCCGAGGTAGGTGTCGCCCTCCTTCGGGACGACCTGGGCGTACCGGTCCGGTTCGAGCCTGTGCGTCCCGGGCTGGAGCCAGAACGTGGTGTGCGGGGGGCTGCTCTTGGTCTTCGCCGTCAGGTCGCCGACCACCGCGGGGTCGACCGTCACCGCGCCCGCCGGAGCGGCCGCCGGGCCTTCCCCCGGGTGGGCGCACACCTGGGCCGCGGCCACGGAGCCGGAGGGCGTGGCCGTCGGCGTCGGCGAGGTGCCCGAGCCGCCCGTGCAGCCCGTCGCCAGCAGCAGGACCAGTGCCAGCGCCCCCCGGTGCCGCCTCTTGATCCCCACCCCTCCCCCCTTCAGTCCCGGAATCCGAGCGTGGTGGTGAACTCCCCGGCGCCGCCGGTGAATCCGGTGCCGACGAGCGTGGTCGAGGGCTCCTTGCGCCCGAAGCCGGACGAGTACCAGCCCAGTGGCGGGTCGGTCTCGCCGCGGTGCGCCCGCCACGACAACCGCCCTGGCAGGTCGAGCACCGCGGAGCGGCCCTCGCCGTCCCGGGTCCAGGTGAGCAGGGCCCGGTGCCCCGCCAGGTCCGCGGTGATCGCCGGGCCGAGGTGGAACGCCAGGCGCACGGCCCGGCGCGGGCCGCGCACCTCGTCGACCACCCGCACCTCCCGACTCGCGGCGGTCAGTTCCACCCGGCGGCGGTGCACCGAGTCCCCGTAGCCGTCGTGCTCGGCGCTCCAGCGGGCCACGCTCCCGTTGAACGTGTCCGCGGCGAGGACGCGGCCGCGGGCGTGCCGGGTCCACAGGAACGGGCCGCCGGAGACGGACTGGTCGGCGCCGTCCAGCTCCAGGGTGTTGTGGCCCAGGGTCGAGCGGAAGTAGCTCCGCCACTCGGGCTGCCCGTGGTAGCAGAACGTCCCCGGGTCCGCGAGGACGTCCACGCCGTCGTGCCGGACCTCCACGGACAGCGCGTCCGCGTGGGCGTGCGCGGCGATGGACAGGAAGCCGTGCGGGCCGCCGTCGCAGCGGCACCAGATCTCCCCCGGGCCGCGCAGGATGGTCATGCCGGCGTCGGCGAAGTGTCCGGGCCTGCGCGCGGGGCGGGTGACGGTTCCGTTCGTTGCGTACGGCTCGACGAGCGCGGCCAGCAGCGGGGTGCGCACGTCGTCGCCGGTCGCCTCGGGCCACCAGGGGAGCCGGCCGAACACGGCGTCCCCGGTGGCCAGCAACGAGGCCCAGCGGTCGGTGCCCGGGGCGTCCAGGACCAGCCCGAACCCGTCGTCCGCGTCGCCCTGGCGCGGCGGGCGCAGCCGGTTGTCCACGACGGCCGCGAGGGCGTCGGTCATCCGCAGCAGGACCAGCCGGACGGACTCCGGGACGGGCACGTCGGCGGCGTCCGCCTCGGCCAGCGCCGCCAGGCCCAGCTCCAGGACGAGCCCGTGGTACTCGGTCGCCAGCTCGCGGTTGAGGCCGGAGGGGAAGGTGTTGGCGCGCAGGTGGCGCTCCAGCGACCGCAGCGCGCCGGAGCGCCAGCGTGCCGAGGCCGGGAACCAGCCGAACGCGCAGGCCGCGGCGAACTGCCCGGCGGCCTCGGCGATGACGTGGTTGTTCGCCGAGGATCCCCGGCTGGGGAAGGCGGCCAGCCAGCGCTGGTGGTGCCAGATCTGCTCCAGCGCCACCGGGTTGCCCTCGAACAGCCCGGCCGCGCCCGGCCAGCCGTCGAGCAGCCGGCGCACCCACACCCACGACAGCAGCCGGATGCCCAGCTCGATGCCGCTGGTCCAGTGCACGCCGTGCAGCGGCGGGTTGGCCGCCCACCACGAGCGCAGGTGCGCGGCCGCGCGCTCGGCGTAGCGCTCGTTGCCGGTGAGCGCGTAGGCGGCGGCGAGCACGGTCAGGTACTGGTGCCGGGACGGCTCCCAGATCTGCTTGACGTCCCCGACCGCGTCCTCGTCGCGGTAGGGCACGTCGAAGGCGTAGCCGGCCGGGGCCCGGCGCCCGGTCCTCGGGTCGCGCCACCAGTCCGGGTCCACCAGGTCGTCGCGGTCCACCCCGAAGAACCCGGCGTGCCCGTCCATCAGCCGGTCCGCCCCGGCGACGAGGCGCTTCGCGGCCTCCGGCGGCACCGCGGCGAGCGCCCCGGCGGGCAGGACGGCGGTGAACCGGGCCCCGACGACGGCCGGGCAGGGCGGCGGCTGCGCGCGCCACCGTCGCCTTCGCACCGCGTCGCCCGCCCGGCCGCCGACCTCCCGCGGCCCCATCCGGGACAGCCGGCGCAGGTACCAGCCCGCGCTCATCGTCATCGTGCCGCCCTCGCCAGCGTCACCGGCGCGCCGCTCGCCAGGCCGGTGCGCACCGCGAGCGTCGCCGCCGTGGTGGCGACCAGCGACTCCAGCGGCACCGGCATCGGCCCGCCGGTGCGCACCGCCCGGACGAACGCGGCCACTTCGTTGGACTGGCCCTTGTCCCGGGCCTTCGGCAGCCGCGAACTGACCCACCGCTTCCGCCCGGCCGTGCCGTCGACATGCACCGAGGCCCGGACGAAGTCGTCGAGCTTCAGGACCTTGCCGTCCGCGACGAGGTCCATCGTCTCCTTGGGGAAGCCGGAGGCGCCGGTGGTGACGTAGCTGATGGTGGCCGTGGAGCCGTCCGGGTAGCGCAGCACGACCTGGAGGTCCTCGTTGCCGGCCGCGGCGACCGCGTACACCGAGACCGGGTCGGCCTCCAGCAGCCAGCTCGCCGTGTCCACGAAGTGCCCGCCCTCGCCGGTGAACCGCGAGCCCTCGGTGCCCTGCCGGAGGTACCAGCTGCCGTGCTGCAGGCGGCCCGCGTTGACCAGGTAGCGCAGGCTCGCCGGGCCGCTCCGGGTGCCGAACCGGGCCTTGGCCTCGCGCAGCAGCGGCGAGAACCGGCGGTTGAAGCCCACCTGCAGCCGGTCGTTGCCGGACTCCGTCACCGCCGCGAGCACGCCCGCCAGTTCGTCCTCGGTCAGGGCCAGCGGCTTCTCCACGAACACCGTCTTGCCGGCCAGCAGCGCCCGCCGGGTCAGGTCGGCGTGCGAGCTGTGCCGGGTGACCACGAACACCGCGTCGATGGACGGGTCCCCGAGCACGCCGTCCAGATCGGTGGTCGCCCGCGCGAAGCCGAACTTCCGCTGCGCGTTGGCCGCCGAGAGCGCCGTCGTGGTGACGACGGTGGACAGCACGACGCCCTCGCGCTGGGCCAGGTGCGGCAGCAGCATCGACGTCGCGTAGTTCCCCGCGCCGACGAACGCCAGCCGCACCGGCGTGTCGACCGGACGGGACGGGGCAGGTGCCCTGGTCTCGACGCGCACCGCGGGCACCGCCACGGCCGGGGCCTGAGCCGTCCCCTCCCCCTCGGGTCCGGAGTACCGGAAGAGCACCGCCACGGCCTTCGACTCGCCGTCCTTCAGGCGCCGGTACGTCTCGACGGCGTCCTCGAAGTCGGCGATGTGCGAGATCAGGGGCTCCACGTCGACGCGGCCGCGGGAGACGAGGTCGAGGAAGCACGCGAGGTTGCGCCGCTCGGTCCAGCGCACGTAGCCGATCGGGTAGTCCCGCCCCTCCAGCTCGTACTCCGGGTCGTAGCGCCCGGGACCGTACGAGCGGGAGAACCGGACGTCGAGCTCCTTCTCGTAGTACGCGTTCCACGGCAGGTCCAGACGGCACTTGCCGATGTCGACGACCCGGCCGCGGTCCCGGGCCAGCGCGGCGGCCAGCTCGACGGGCTGGTTGCTGGCGCCGCCGGCCGCCAGGTACACCTGGTCCACGCCGTGACCGCCGGTCAGCTCGGCGACGGCCGCCGCCACGGCCGCGGACCCGGGGTCGCCGCAGGCCACGGCGCCCAGGCGCTCGGCGAGTTCGCAGCGCGCCGGGTCGGGATCGGCCCCGACGACGCGCACCCCCGCGGCGGTGAGCAGTTGCACCACCAGCTGCCCGATCAGCCCGAGGCCGATGACCAGCGCCACCTCACCGAGCTGCGGCTCGCCCTGGCGCACGCCCTGGAGCGCGATCGACCCGACCGTGCCGAAGGCCGCGTGCCGCGGCGCGAGGCCGTCCGGCACCGGGACGTAGAGGTTCCTCGGCACCCAGTTCAGCTCGGCGTGCAGCGCGTGCTCGTTGCCGGCGCAGGCGACCAGGTCGCCGGCCTTCACGTCGTCGACCCCGGCGCCGACCTGCTCGACCACCCCGCACAGCGAGTAGCCCAGCGGCGTGTAGGAGTCCAGCTTGCCCATCACCTTGCGGTAGGTGGCGGGCAGCCCGTTGGTGGCCACGCTCTGCATGACCTTGGCCACCTGGTCGGGCCGGGAGCGGGCCTTGCCCAGCATCGACATCCCGGCCTCCGAGACCTTCATCAGCTCGGTGCCGGTGGAGATCAGCGAGAAGGCGCTGCGGACCAGCACCCCGCCCGGCTTGCAGCCCGGCGCCGGCACGTCGAGCACCGACAGCTCGCCGCTCCTGTAGTTCTGCACGACCTGTTTCACCCGAAGTCCCCTTGTTCCCGAGCCGGTTTCCCAGTCATCACGTGCGCGCCGCGGCCTCAGACGGAGGTCGCGCCGCGGTACCAGTGCTCAAGCGTCAGCACGTGCCACAGGTGCTTGGAGTAGTCCTGCTGCCCGGCGGCGTCCGCGGCGACCAGCCGCGCCAGGGCGTCCTTGCGCAGGAAGCCCGAGCGGACGAGCACGCCGTCGTTCACCACCTCGCGCACCAGCGGCGCCAGGTCCCGGCTCATCCAGGCCCGCAGCGGGGCGCTGAACAGGCCCTTGGGCCGGTACACGATCTCCCGGGGCAGCACCGAGGCGGCCGCCTCCTTGAGCACGGCCTTGCCCTGCCGTCCGACGATCTTGCGGTCGCCGGGCACCGCGAACGCCGCCCGCACCACCTCGACGTCCACGTACGGCACCCGCACCTCGGTCGACGCGGCCATGCTCGACCGGTCCGTGTAGGCGAGGTTCAGTCCCGGCAGGAACATCCGGGCGTCACCCAGGCACATGCGGTTGACGAAGTCGTCGAGGTCGTTGTCCCCGTAGACGTCCGCGTGCTCGGTCAGCACGTCGTCGACCGTCCCGGCCAGGTCCGGGTCGACCAGCGCGAGCAGTTCGGCCCGGTCGTACATCGTGTAGCTGCGCCGGAACGCCGCCTCCTCCGGCAGGTCGGCGAAGGAGAGGAACCGCTTGGCGAACCGCACCGAGCGCAACCCGCGGTCGGCCGTGGCGACCGGCAGCCGGTCCACGGCCGCGGACAGGCCGCGCCGCAGCGGCCGCGGCACGCGCTGGTAGCGCAGCGCGAGCCGGTTGGCCAGGTGCTTGCGGTAGCCGGCGAACAGCTCGTCGGCGCCCATCCCCGAGAGCATCACCTTGACCCCGGCCTCCCGGGCCGCCGAGCAGATCAGGAAGGTGTTGATCGCGGCGGGGTCGCCGATCGGCTCGTCCAGGTGGTAGGTCATCCTCGGCAGCAGGTCGAGCACGTCCGGGGCGATCTCGATCTCGTGCAGGTCGACGCCGAAGCGCCCGGCCACCTGTCGGGCGTAGCGGAGGTCGTCGGGCATGGCCTCGAACCTGGCGTCCTCGGCGCGGAAGCCGATCGTGTAGGCGGAGATCCCGGGCCGGTCGCGGGCGGCCAGCGCGGTCAGGTAGCTGGAGTCCAGCCCGCCGGAGAGGAAGGTCGCCACGGGCACGTCGGAGAGCAGGTGACGCCGGGTCGACTCCTCCACGATGGCCGCGAGGTCGGGCAGTTCACCGGCGCGGGCCCGCTCCCGGCCCTCCGCGGCCACCTCCCGCAGGTGCCAGTACCGGCCGCGCTCCACCCGGCCGTCGGGCGTGCAGCGGAGCCAGCCGCCCGGCGGCAGCTTCTCCGCCTCGCGGTACGCGCACCGCGAGTCCGGCACCCAGTAGTAGAGCAACGAGGCCACCAGCGCCGCGTGGTCCACCTCCAGCGAGCCGCCGGTGGCCGCGGCCAGCGCCTTGAGCTCGGAGGCGAACACCAGGCCCCCGCCGCGCCGGACCAGGAACAGCGGCTTGATGCCGAGCTGGTCGCGGGCGAGCACGAGCTCACCGGTGCGCTCGTCGAAGATCCCGAAGGCGAACATGCCGCGCAGCCGGGGCAGGCAGTGCGTGCCCCAGCGCCGCCAGGCCTCCAGCAGCACCTCCGTGTCGGAGGTGCCGCGGAAGCTCACGCCGGCGGCGGTCAGTTCGGCGCGCAGCTCGGGCGCGTTGTACAGCTCGCCGTTGTAGGTCAGGACGAGGCCGTCGGAGGCCATCGGCTGGGCGCCGGTCTCCGAGAGGTCGACGATGGCCAGCCGGCGGTGCCCGAGCTGCACGTCGCCGTCGCCGACCGGGTGGCCGTAGCGCCCTGCGCCGTCCGGGCCCCGGTGGGCGAGGGTGTCGGTGAGCAGGTCGGTCACGGCCTTCCCGTCCGGCCACCGGTACGTTCCCGCGATGCCGCACATGTCTAGCCCGCCTCCTGGTCGCTGTCCGGGACCGGTGCGGTCCGCGTCGGTTGTCGTTCCGTGCGCCGGCGGGCCGCCCGGCCGCGCCGGGGCGGGCGGGCGGTGCGGGCGGTGCGGGCGGTGCGGGCGCGCGGGGCGGCGGGCGGGCCGTCCCGGAGGGTTCCGTCGGTCCGGTCCCGCGGATCGGGGTCGATCAGCACCACCCCGATCACCGGGATGCCCTGGTCCGCGAGCTGCCGGGCCACGGTGTGCAGCCAGGCGGCGCTGCCGTGCCCGGCCCGTACGACGAGCACCGTCCGGGTGCCGAGGTACCGGAGGTCGGTCCACGCCGTGCCGGGCGCCACCGAACCGACGCCGAGCCGGCGCTCCTCGGGCGCCGGGCCCTCGGCCCGCGAGCCGACGACGACGGTCGGATCCCCCGGCCCGGCACGGCGCTTGGCGAGCTGCGGGCCGGGCAGGCCGTCGACGACGACCACCGGCCCCTCCTCCTGCGACGCCAGAGCGCCGGCGAGGTCCAGGGCGATCACGCCGGCACTGCGCGCACAGCCCAGCTCCAGCAGCGACACCGTTTCCGCCGAGTCGCCCACGCTGCGGGCCAGGGTCGCGGTGAGCCGGGTCCTCGCGGCCCGGGTCCGCCGGCGCTGCCACCGTCCGATCGACCTGCGGGGCACGCCGCGCAGCTCCGCGATGACGGAGGCGCCGAGGTGCGCCGCGATCTCCCGGCGCAGCACCGGGCGGTCCGCCACCACCGCGCCGACGGCGGCCACCGCGAGCCCGAGCACCAGGCCGAGGACGAGGCCGATCGCGGCGTCGGTGACCGCGGTCCGGGGCAGCGACCGCCGCACGGCCCGGGGCGCGTCCACGATCTGCGTGCCGGCGACGAGCCGGGGCGTGCCGACGCCCGCCTCTGCGGCGCGCTGGCCGAAGTCCGTGATCCGCGAGGTGAGTTCGGCCCGGCTGGCGTAGAGCGACTCCAGGTTCGCCGCCGCGTTGGGCCCGCTCTGGCGCGAGGCGTCCCCGATCGACTGGTTGACCTGGTCGAGTTCGGTGCGCAGCCGGTCGCGCTGGTCGAGCAGGGCCTTGGCCTCGGCGTCCGCGGCCTCCTGGATCCGCCGCACGTGGTCGGCGACGAACGCGTCGGCCAGCGCCTTGGCCCGGGCCACCGCCTCCGCGTCGGTGTGAGCGGTCACGTCGATCTGCAGCAGGTTGTTGGTCAGGCCGGTGCCCGCGTAGTCCCGCATGAAGTCCTCGGGCTTCTCCGCGGACGTGAGGGACTGCAGGGCCTTGCCGGCGATCCCCGTGGTCTGCAACAGGGCGGCGTCGGTGCGGATCAGCGTCCCGGGGTCGTTCGGCTGGTCCGCCTGGTGGGCGACCAGCACCTTGACCACCGCGCTCGGCGCCGGCGGCCGCAGCACGGCCAGCGCCGCGCCGGCCAGCAGCCCGAGCAACGCCATGACGCACCACAGGCGGCGGCGCCTGCGCACCGCGACCACCAGCGACTGCAGGTCCAGCAGCGGGGTGGGTACCGGGGGTTCGACGGGCTCCGGCGTCGTACGCGTCGTCACGCCTCGCGCCTCCTCGTGTCGGCACCGCCCGCGAGCACCGGCGCGGCGCCGTCCGGGGAGCGGTCGGCGGACCGTCCCGGACGGGCCAGGACCGTCTCGGCGACGACGACGCCGACGACCCGGTGCCCGGCGTCCGTGCACGCTCCGGCGAGGCCGGCGAGCTCCCCGGCGGTCCGGTGGCCCGCGCTCAGCACGACCAGGACGCCGGCCTCGCCGTCGTGGTCCGGCACCAGCGGCCGGGCCACCGACACGTCCACCACCCGCAGCAGGGGGTCTCCCCCGGCCTCGGCGACGAGCTGCCCGGCGGCCAGCCGGGCCGTCTCGTCATCGTCCGGGACGACGACCAGGAGCCGTCGCGGGTACGGGTGTTGCTCCCTCAGGCGGGCGCACACCCGCCGGTGGCGCAGCCGCCGACCGGCCTCGTCGCCGGACGGGCGCGGGGCCGGCAGGTCCCACCGGACGTCCGTGCCCAGCAGCCGGCGGACCAGGGCCCGCGGGCCACGGCCCCCGGACCGGCGGGCGGACCGCTCACCGGGGACGTCGACGGTGCCGAGGGGCACCGAACCCAGCGCCGCCGCGATCTCCGGTTCGGTGCGCGGCCGACGGCTCGTCCGCCCGGTGGCGAGATGGCCGACCACCGCGGCCAGGAAGAACAGCAGCGCCCCGGCGGCGACGAGCTGGATCCTCGTCGGCGGCGCCTCGCCCGACGGCCGGGGCGCCGACCCCATGACGACCATGTTGGCCCTGTTGGCGGCCGGGTCCACCTGGTCCAGCTTCTTGATGGCGTCCTGCAGCGTGGTGCGCAGCTTCTCCAGCTCGGTGCGGGTCTGCACGCTCTCCACGGTCTTGCCCGGGTCGGCCGCGGCGGCGAGGTCGGAGATGCGGCGGCCGGTCTGAAGCACGAGTTGCCGCAGCGCCTCGGGCTGCGCCGCCTCTGGGTCGGTGCTGTCGCCCGCGACGTGCGAGGCGAACGCGACGAACTGGTGGGCCACCTGGTCGGAGAGCTGCTGCGCGCGCTCCGGGGTCTCGGCCGTCCCGGAGATCTTGATGATGTTCCCGTCCGCGGCCGTGGCGCTCACCCGGTCCTGGAACTCGGTGCCGGTGATCCCGGTCCAGCCCAGCGTGGCGGCCGCCCGGTCGACGACCACCGAACTGGTCGCGATCTGCGCCTGCGTCAGCAGCTCGCGGTCCTGCCACACCCCCGGCAGCAGGACCGAGGCCGACGTCGTGTAGCGCGGCGGGAACAGCAGGGACGTGCCGTAGCCGGCGAGCGCACCCAGCAGGGCGATGACGGCCAGGAGCCGCCACCGCCGCCGGAGGATCCGGCCGACCGTGACCAGGCGTATCGTTTCGTCGCTCAACGCCGAGGCCTTCTCCCGAGCCGGAACGGGCCGCGCGCCGACCTCGCGGGCCGGGCCCGGCAGGCGGCGGCGTAGGCGTCGAGCAGCGCGCGCTGGGAGTTCCGCCAGGCGAGCGGCCCGTTGATCCGCTCCTGGCCGAGCTTGCCCATCCAGGCCCGCTTCTCCGGATCGTCCATCAGCAGCGCCACCAGCCGGGCGAACTCGGCCTCGTCGTTCGCGGGCGCGTAGACGGCGGCGTCCCCGGCGGAGACCCGCGCCTCCCGGAGGTCGAACGAGACCATCGGCCGGCCCATCACCATGTACTCCAGGACCTTGTTCATGGTCGACACGTCGTTGAGCGGATTGCGCGGGTCCGGCGAGAGGCACACGTCCGCGGTGGACAGGTAGCGCACCAGGTCGGCGTCCGGGACGCGCCCGGTGAACTCCACCCGCTCCGCCAGCCCGAGCCGTCGGGACAGCGCCACCATCGCCTCGAAGGTGTCGCCACCGCCGACGAACACCGCGTGCCAGTCCGTCCGCCCGAGCTCGTCGCGCAGCTTCGCGAGCGCCCGCAGCGCGTAGTCGACGCCGTCCTGCGGGCCCATCACGCCGAGGTAGCACAGCAGATGGGGCTTGCCGCGCTTCAGCTCCGGCTCGGGCTCCACCGGCCGGAACCGCTCGGTGTCGGGCGCGCTGCGCACCACGAAGACGTCCTCCGGGCGCAGCCCGCCGCGGCGAAGCGCGACGTCCCGGTAGCTCTCGTTCGTCGCGAGCACGACGTCCGCCGCCCGGTAGGTCAGCCGTTCCAGCGCGCGCACGCCGCGGTAGAGCAGGTCCTCGCCGCGGTCGAACCGGGACAGGTACAGCTCGGGCACCAGGTCGTGCTGGTCGAAGACGAACCGCGCGCCGCGCCGCTTGAGCCACAGGGCGGGCAGGAACAGCAGGTCGGGCGGGTTGCAGGCGTGGACGACGTGGACCGGGCCGACCCTGCGGGCCAGCCGGGCCGTGTGCCACAGCGCAGATCCGTACTCCCGTAGGTAGCCGGCCGGTCCGCCGGTGGCCGCGCGCAGCGGGTAGCGGTGGATCCGCACCCCGTCGATCACGGCCTCCGCCTCGGTGTCCCGCTTGGTGCCCCGCGGGCAGATGACGTGCACCGTCCAGCCCGCGTCGCGCAGCGTCGTGCACTCCTGCCACACCCGCCGGTCGAAGGGCACCGACAGGTTCTCCACCAGGACCAGCGCGCGACGGCCCCGCCCGTCGCCGCCGGCCGGGCTACCAGGCAAGGCCCGCGTACCCCGGCTCGGCCCGGCGCGCCTCGGCGTCGGGCAGGCGGACGAGGTCGACGATCACCGGGCCGTCGCCGTCGGCGCCGCCGTGCGGCAGCGCGGACAGCACCGCGGGGTCCTTCGTCCCGACCACGCACACCTCGGCGTGGTCGAGCACCTCGTCGACGGACTGGGCGAGCAACTGCGCGAGGTGCGGCAGCCGGGTCTCGATGTACTCGCGGTTCGCGCCGAGCAGGCGGGAGAGGTTCACGTTGGGGTCGTAGATCCGCAGGTCGTAGCCCTTGCCGAAGAGCCGCTCGGCCAGCTCGACCAGCGGGCTCTCGCGCAGGTCGTCGGTGCCGGACTTGAAGGACAGGCCGAACAAGCCCACTCGGCGCCTGCCGGTGCGCTCGACCAGCTCCACCGCGCGCTGGAGGTGGTCGGCGTTGGAGGCCAGCACGTGGGAGAGGATCGGCACCGAGACGTCCGCCCGCCGCGCCGCGTGGACCAGACTGCGCAGGTCCTTGGGCAGGCAGGAGCCGCCGAAGGCGAAGCCGGGCCGCAGGTAGGCGGGGCTGATGTTGAGCTTGCGGTCGGCCACGAACACGTCCATCACCTGGTGCGAGTCCACCCCGAGCGCCTGGCACACCGCGCCGAACTCGTTGGCGAAGCCGATCTTGAGGCCGTGGAAGGCGTTGTCCGCGTACTTGATCGCCTCGGCCGTCGGGACCGGGACCCGGAACACCTCGCCGGGCAGTTCCTCGTACAGCGCCGCGACCACGTCGCCGCTCTCCGGGTCGAGTTCGCCGATGACGGTCTTCGGCGGATCGAAGAAGTCCCGCACGCTCGTGCCCTCGCGCAGGAACTCCGGGTTCACCGCGACCCCGAAGTCCACCCCGGCCGTGCCGCCGGTGTGCTTCTCCAGGATCGGCACCAGCAGGTCGAGGCAGGTGCCCGGGAGCATGGTGCTGCGGAACACCACGGTGTGCCGCCCGTCCCGCTCGGCCAGCACGGCGCCGATCTGCTCCGTGACCCGCTCCAGGAACGTGGTGCACAGACCGCCGTTGGGCTCGGACGGCGTGCCCACGCAGACCAGGGACACGTCGCTGCCCAGGACCGCCTGGCGGACGTCCGTGGTGGCGCGCAGCGCCCCGGTCCGCACCACCTCGGCGATGAGGTCGCCGATCCGCTCCTCGACCACCGGCGCCCTGCCGTCGTTGACCAGGTCGACCTTCACCCGGTTGACGTCCACCCCGATGACCTCGTGCCCCAGGCTGGCCAGGCACGCGGCCGACACGCAGCCCACGTAACCGAGCCCCAGGACGCTGACCCTCATGACCCGTTCCTCCCCTCGGGCAGACCCCACGGGCCTGCCGTCCACGTGCCGAGCCGTGCTGTGCCTTCCCCTGCCGGTCCTCTGCCGGTCCTGGCGCCTAGTACGCCCCCTGCCCCTGGAGCACCGCCCGCAGCGTCTTCCACAAGATCACCGTGTCCAGGGCGAGCGACCAGTCCTCCACGTACCGCAGGTCCAGCCGCACCGCCTCCTCCCACGGCAGGTCGCTGCGCCCGCTGATCTGCCACAGGCCGGTGAGACCGGGCTTGACGAGCAGTCGCCGCCGGATGTCCGGTCCGTACGCGGCGGACTCCTCCGGCAGCGGGGGCCGGGGGCCGACGAGCGACATCGACCCGGTGAGCACGTTGAGCAGCTGCGGCAGCTCGTCGAGCGAGTACCGGCGCAGCACGCCGCCCACCCGGGTCACCCGGGGGTCCCGGCGGAGCTTGAAGAGCAGTCCGGCGCCCTCGTTGCGGTCGGCCAGCGCGGACCGGGCCCGGTCCGCCCCGACCACCATGGTGCGGAACTTGAGCAGGGTGAACTCGCGGCCGTCCTTGCCGACCCGGTGCTGCCGGTAGAACGCCCCGCCCCGGCTGTCCGCCAGCACCAGCAGCCCGACGACCAGCATCAGCGGCGCGAACAGGACCAGCAGGACGGCGGCGCCCAGCCGGTCGACGACCTCCTTGACGGCCCGCCGGCCCCCGGTGAAGGTCGGCATGCTGACGCGGAGCATCGGGATCCCGAGCACCGCGTCGACGTGCAGCCGCGGTCCCGCCACCTCCATCAGCACGGGCGCCACGACCATCTCGGCGTCGCTGCCCTCGAGCTTCCACGCCAGCCGCTGGAGCCGGTCCGGCGTCCAGTACGGGTCCGGGGTGACGGCGACGACCCGGTAGCCGTCGCGCCGGACGTGGTTGGCGACGTCCGTCAGCCGGCCGACGACCGGCACGCCGTCCAGCCGGTCACCGCCCGGACCGAGGGCGTACGGCGTGCAGACCGCCTCCACCCGCCAGCCGAGGTGCGGGAACCTGCGGGTCCGGGCGATCAGGTCGCACATGGTGGCCGGGCTCCCGGCGGCCAGCACCGGGCGCAGGCAACGTCCTTCCTTCCGCTGCTTGTGCAGCCACAGGCGCAGCAGGTACCGCTCGGTCATGGTGACGACGGTGATCGCCGGGATCGCGACGAAGATCCAGAGCTTGATGTTGGTCGAGCCGAGAGCGATCCCGCCGAGAGACAGGACGACGGCCGCGGCGCACAGCGCGCGTCCCAGCCGGCGGAACTCCTCGGCGCCTTGGCCCAGCAGGGCCGGCGCCCACGACCGGGTCGTCGCCAGCGCCCCGAGCACCAGGAGCTCGGTGCCGAAGGCGAGGATCCCCCACTTCTCGTGCCAGTTGGCCGCGTCCCTGACCCCGAAGAAGCCGCCGATCGCCGCCACCACGAAGGAGGTGGCCACGGTGTCGCCGATCATCACGGTACGGCGGTACTGCTGCTCCCAGTCGCCCTCGGGCCGCCCGATGCTCCCGTTCAGCCGGCGCACCGGCGCCGCCGGGAACGGGCGGACTGACTCTCCCTCCCCCTGCTCGACGGTCCCTTCCAGGTCACCAGTGGGTTCGACGTGCTCGCTCCACACGATTCCTCCCCCCGGGAGGCTCGCACCCCCCGCACCTGATTCCTCCCCTCGGGAGGCCCCGCCTCCCGTGCCGCGCTGTTCCTACCGCCGGGAGGTCCCGCTCCCGGGCATGGCGAATTCGGCTGTGGCAGCGCTACGCGAACTTCCCCCAAAGCACCGACGGACCCTGACGTCCTGCCGGATTCCCGAACCGGACGGGATTCCGTCGGCGGCCGCTCTCCACACTCGGAGCCCGATTCCGGGCGCCGGGAATTCACCGCCCCCACGGCTGCCGCCGGGGATGCGACTACCGGCCGTGCGCAGCGCCGGACCCGAAGATCATCGATCGTCGCCTCGCGTTGAACCGTGCGAAGTGCACATCAATGTAGAGCATCGCGACCGCCCGAAGTGGGGGATGTGTGAAACACATGCACGAGAGCTGAATCCTGATCTACCGAAGGGTGGCACCCGGAGGACGCCGCGGGGACGGTGCCGCACGCGGTGACCTGTGACGATGACCGTCCACCGGCCCCTCGGCCACGATGATCCGGAGGCCTTCCGACGTGACCACGGACAGCGCGTTCAGGACATGGAGCCGCGGTCTTGTACTGACGGATGGCCAGGCCGCACCATGGATCGGGCCGGTCGAAGCGGCGTTCGACGACGACGCGGGGCCGGCGCACGGGCCGATCGAATCCGGACACCCGGCCGCCGCCGGCACCCGGGGGTTCCTCGGCCTTGTCGCCGTGCGCGCACAACGACCTTTCGACGCACCGGAGTTCGCCGATTCCCCGGCACTGGCCGGAATCACCGTCCGCCCCACCGGCCTCCGGGCGCCGGGGCCGCCCCACTCGCGCGACTCCGCGTTCAAGAAATCAACCGAACCAGGCTTAAGGACCGTTTACGGTTCCAGATGTTGACGTGTCCAGACCCGAGCGAGAGGGTGGCCGTCAGGCGGCGCGCTCTGTCCCAGCCGTCGCCCCTCCCCCCACCCCCCGGAGTCCACGTGATCACTCGCCGGACCGTCCTCGGCGCCTCCGTCGCGGCCCTGGCCACGCCCGCGCTCCTCGCCCTGCCGCAGAGCGCCGACGGGACCACCACCCCGCAGCGGCTCGCCGTCGACCTCGTCAACACCGTGCCGTCCCAGCCGGTTTACGCCTACGTCCTCGGCCTCGACCCCGCCCAGGGCAACAGCTGGGCCTTCCTGCGCTCCGACGGCAGCACGCTCTACCACCCGCCGTCCCCCGGCGCCCCGGGCGCGCCGCTCGGCGCCGACTGCGCCATCGCACTGGCCGCACCCGGCACCACCCCGCGGCGGATCAGCCTGCCGTACCTCTCCAGCGGACGGATCTACTTCTCCGTCGGCCGCACGCTCACCTTCCTGATCAACCCGGGCCCCGGCATCGCGCTGCCCTCGGTGAGCAACCCCACCGACCCCAACATCGCTACGGCGTACGGGTTCTGCGAGTTCACCTACGGGCCGGACCAGCTGTACGCCAACATCAGCTACGTCGACTTCGCCGCCGTCCCGATCGCGTTCGACCTGAGCGCCGCCGACGGCGGGCGGCAGGGCGTCGCCGGGCTGCCCGCCGGCGGCCTGGAGTCCGTCGCGGACGCGCTGCGCGCGCAGGCCGCGGCCGACGGAGGCGACTGGGCCCGCCTGATCGTCCCGGACTCCACCGGCCGGACCCTGCGAGTCCTCAGCCCCAACACCGCGATCAGCGCCGACCCGTCCCTGTTCGACGGCTACCTGGACGGCTACCTCGCCGCCGCGTGGCAGAAGTACCAGAGCACCGACCTGGTGATCGACACCCAGTCCGGCTGGGGCACCGTCACCGGCCGGGTGCGCGACGGCGTGCTCACGTTCCCCGGCGCCGGCGGCTTCAGCAGGCCCTCCACGGCCGCCGTCTTCAACTGCAGCTCGGCGCCGTTCACCACCGGCAACGACCTCATGGGCAACCTGAGCGCCCGGCTCGCCGCCGCGCTCAACCGCACCACCCTGCTGGACGATCCGCGCCAGCCGGACGGCGAGGACCCGGCCGCCTTCTACACCGCCGCGCGCACCAACCACTACGCCCGCGTCCTGCACGCGACCAACCCCGACCACCTCGGCTACGCGTTCCCCTACGACGACGTCCACCCGGCCGGCGTGGACTTCGAGGGCAAGGTGCAGTCGGCGAACCCGACCCTGCTGACCGTCACCGTCGGTGGCGCCCGGACCGCGCCCGGCCCCGGGCCGTCACCCCGACCCGGCGGCGGGACGAGCGCGTTCGGCACCATCCGGGCCGAGTCCTTCAGCGCGCAGTCCGGCACCGCGCTGGAGGCCTGCGCGGACACCGGCGGCGGCCGCGACGTGGGCTGGATCTCCAACGGCGACTGGCTCGCCTACGCGGGCGTGGACTTCGGCGGCTCCGGCGCGACCCGCTTCCAGGCCCGGGTCGCCTCCGGCGCCGCACCCGGGGTCAGCGGGCTGGTCCAGGTGCGGCTGGACAGCCCGAGCGCAGCGCCCGTCGGCAGCTTCGCGGTCGCCGGCACCGGCGGCTGGCAGAGCTGGCGGACGGTACCCGCCGACATCACCAGGACCACCGGCACGCACACCGTCTACCTGACCTTCGCCAGCGGCCAGGGCGCGGACTTCGTCAACCTCAACTGGTTCACGTTCGGGCAGTGAGCCCTGAGGGCGGCGGTCCCGCTCGGGGACCGCCGCCCTCGCTCCGACCGCGCCCCACACGCCGCGACGGAAGCCCGGGGCCGACACCGTTGACACCGCCACGACCGGCTCCTAGCGTTGCGCCGTCGATTACCCGCGAGTAGGGACCGTTGATGACCGAGCCCCGCCCGTACGACCTCGTCCTGTTCGGTGCCACCGGCTTCACCGGCGGACTCACCGCCGAGTACCTGGCCCGCACCGCGCCCGAGGGCTGCCGCTGGGCGCTCGCCGGGCGGGACGAGGGCAGGCTCGCCGCCGTCCGGGCGGGGCTGGCGCGGATCGACCCGCGCTGCGCCGACCTCCCCCTGCTGATCGCCGACGCCGCCGACCGCGCGGCGCTGCGCGACGTGGCCGCCTCCGCCCGGGTGGTGATCTCCACGGTCGGCCCGTACCTGCGGCACGGCGAACCCCTGGTGGCGGCCTGCGCGGACAGCGGCACCGACTACGTGGACCTCACCGGCGAGCCCGAGTTCGTCGACCGGATGTACCTCCGGCACCACGAACGGGCCGTGGCCACCGGCGCGCGGCTGGTGCACGCCTGTGGCTTCGACTCGGTGCCGCACGACCTCGGGGTGCTGTTCACCGTCGAGGAACTGCTGCGCCGCGGCGGCCCGCTCGGCCGGCTCTCCGTGGAGGGCTTCGTCCGCGCGAGTGGCACCGTCTCCGGCGGCACCTTCGCCTCGGCGATGACGGCCTTCTCCCGGCCGCGCGCCATGGCCCGGGCCGCCCGCGCGCGCCGCGCCGCCGAGCCCCGGCCGAAGGGACGGCTGGTCCGCACCCCGGCCGGCCGGCCCCACCGGTCACGGGCCGCCCGGGCCTGGGCCGTACCGATGCCCACGATCGACCCCCGGGTGGTGTCCCGCTCGGCCGCCGCGCTGGACGAGTACGGCCCGGACTTCGCCTACGCCCACTACGCCGCGGTACGACGCCTCCCGATCGCCCTCGCCGGTGTCGCCACGGTGGCGGCGATCGCGGTCGCCGCCCAACTCCCGGCGCTGCGCCGGGCCCTGGGCCGACTGCGCAAGCCCGGCGACGGCCCGGGCGAGGAGCAGCGGGCGCGCTCCTGGTTCGCCGTCCGCTTCGCGGCCCGGGCGCAGGGCGGGCGGACGCTCCTCACCGAGGTGTCCGGCGGCGACCCCGGCTACCAGGAGACGGCGAAGATGCTGGCCGAGTCGGCGCTGTGCCTCGCGTACGACGATCTTCCCCCGGTGGCGGGCCAGTCGACCACGGCGGTGGCGATGGGCCGACCGCTGATCGACCGGCTGATCGCGGCGGGCGTCTCCTTCCGCGTGCTGGACACCCCGCCGACGACGGCCCCCGGCCGGTAGGGCGCGCCCCGCAGGTCGTCTGGCGGAGAGTCACCGCCGAAGACGCGGCGACGATCAGCCGATCTCCTCCAGTCGGCCGACGGCCGTGCCCGTCGCCGTGGCCCGCGCGTACGCGGCGGCTCGGATCTGGGACGGACCGCAGGCCCACACCATGATCCGGCCGCCGGTCCGCGCCACCGGGCGGTCCCAGAGCGCGCGCACCAACCGGGGCCGGCGGATGCCGAGTTCGGCCCTGGCCCAGCCGGGGAGCAGGGCGATCGCGGCGTTCGTCAACGCCCGGACGGCGGCGCGTTCGCGCCGGCTGCGGCCGAAGCCGCGCAGCAGCCGCACCACCTCCAGGGCGGGCGGCGTGGCCCGGAGCTCGGGCCTGATCCGGGCCAGGTAGGCCGCCACCTCGGCGCGCGACCCGGGTACCGCGGTGGCGCCGAGCCGTTCGGCCACGCGTGCGGCCTCGGCGTAGTAGCGGTCGCACTCGGCGCCGGTCAGCGGGGTGGCGGAAAAGATCTGGTAGCCCGTCAGGAAGCAGAGCACCTCGGCGGTGTGCACCCAGGTGAGCAGGTCCGGATCGTCGGCCCGGTAGGCCCGGCCGTCCGGGGCGGTACCGCGGATCCGCGGGTGGATCCGCCGGACCCCCGCTATCGCCGCCTCGGCGGCCGCCGTCGACCCGAGCGTGGTCGTGGCCACGAAGCGCGCCGTCCGGTTGAGCCGCCCGGTCGGATCGACCCGGAAGTCGGAGTGCGCGTCGACGGCGGCCATCGCCACCGGATGCAGCGACTGCAGCAGCAACGCCGCGAACCCGCCCGCCACCATCCCGGCCGGATGCCCGTGCACCCGCCACACGACACTGTCCGGCCCGTACAACCCGGGATCCCCGGCCGGCCGGTCGTACCGCTCCAGGTGGAGGTCCCGCCCGTGCACGGTGGCGTTGATCTCCGCCAACAGCCGCATCCGCAACCGGTCGAGCGGCCCACGCCGCGATTCGGCCCCCATGAACGCCCACCCTTCCCCCGCTCCGGGCCACCACACTACCGAGAGGCCCGGCGGGTGCTCGGTGTCACCCGTCAGGCCGCCCACAAGAAGCACGCCGAGCGGCTCGTCGCCGCCGGGGTCGAGCCGGGGAGGCGCAACGAAACCGCCCCGTGCGCGGCCGCGGTCGGCGCGGGGCGGTTCCGAGGTGCGGGCGGAGGGGAACCGGCGTTGGCTTGAGGTGTGAGGGTGGCCGTCACGGGTGGCCGTCACGGGTGCGAGGGAGTAGTGCCATGGCTGTAGTGATGTCGATGCGATGGGCCGGAACCACCCCGGAGCAGTACGACGCGGTGCGTGACGCGGTCCGCTGGGAGGAACTCGCGCCGGCGGGCGCCCACCTGCACGTGGCCTGGTTCGACGGGCACGGCCTGAACGTGACCGACGTGTGGGAGTCGCGGGAGGCCTTCGAGGCGTTCTTCGCCGAGCGGCTCGCGCCCGCGATCGAGAAGGCCGGGATCGCCGGGGAGCCCTCGGTCGAGTACCACCCGCTGCACCGGCGCTTCATCTCACCCGGCGTCAGCGGAGCCGCGTAGGCGGGGCCGGGCCGACGGCGGCGTGGACGGCCTCCGGGAGCTCCGGGGCGATCATCCCGTGCCGATCCGGCGGCCGGTCACCTCGCCCGGCCGGACCCGCACCCACAGCGGGCGGGCGCCGCCGGCCCACGGGGTGGTGCCGGGCAGGGCGGCGAGACGCCGTTCCTCGTCCGGGTCGGCGATGCGGCGCGCATGGCCGTGGATGAGGACGCTCCAGCCGTGGCCGCGACGGTCGTCGATGTGGTCCACCTGGAACGAGACCGGGGCACCCTCGGGCGGGGCGGCGGCGCCTCTGGGGGAGGTGCGGTAGACGATCGTCCTGGCGTCCACCGCGTAGTTGACCGGGAGCACGTCCGGCGACGGCCCGCCGGAGAGGCCGATCCGTCCGACGCCGTGGGTCCCGAGGAGTTCCCAGCACTCGGGTTCGGTGAGGTGGAGCAGCAGCGGGCGCGTCCCGGGTGCCGTCCGTCCGGGCGGATCGTCGGGGCGGTGGCCCGAGGCCAGCTCCGGCCAGGTCGTCCCGAGCGCAGTGGCGATCCGGACGAACGCGTCCGGATCGAACTCCGGTCCCGCCTGCATCAGGAGCCGCAGGTAGGACGGCGCCATGGCGGCGCGGTGGCACAACGTGTGCTCGCTCAGGCCGAGTTGGTGGCGGCGCTCGACGATGCGGCGGGCGATGTCGTCGGCGTCGGGGTGGGCGGCCATGGCTGCTGCTCCTCGGTGGTGGCGGCTGAGGTCAGGTCCGCACGAGCGCGACCTTGAGGGCGCCGGTGTCGGCCGCGTCGGCGAAGACGTCGTAGGCCTCCTGCATCTCGTGGAGGCCGAAGCGGCGGGTGACGAGACCGGCGACGTCCAGCCGGCCTGCGGCCAGCAGGTCGAGCAGCATCGGGGTGCTGTGCGTGTCGACGAGACCGGTGGTGATGGTGACGTCGCGGATCCAGAGGTCCTCCAGGTGGAGCGTGGCCGCCTTGCCGTGCACGCCGACGTTGGCCACCCGGCCGCCGGGGCGGACCAGACCGGTGCACAGTTCGAACGTCCCGGGGACACCGACCGCCTCGATCGCGACGTCGACGCCCAGACCGTCGCGGCTCAGCTTCCGGACGGCCTCCGGGGTCGCCTCGGCGGCGGTCAGCGTCGTGTCGGCGCCGAAGCGCTTCGCGGCGTCGAGGCGGCTGCGGGCGAGGTCGATCGCGATGACGCGCGCCGGGCTGTAGAGCCGGGCGGTGAGGATCGCGGCGAGTCCGATCGGGCCCGCGCCGACGATCGCGACCGTGTCGCCCGGCCCGACGTGCCCGTTGCGGATCCCCACCTCGTAAGCGGTGGGCAGGATGTCCGCGAGCAGCAGGGCGTCCTCGTCGGTGACGCCGTCGGGGAGCTTGTACAGGGAGGTGTCCGCGAAGGGCGTGCGGACGTACTCGGCCTGACAGCCGTCGATCAGGTGGCCGAGGATCCAGCCGCCTCCGCCCGTGCACTGGCCGTAGCTCGCCGCCCGGCAGTACGCGCAGCGGCCGCACGCGGAGATGCAGGAGACCAGGACGCGGTCGCCGACCGCGACGGTGCGCACGCCCGGCCCGGTCCCGGTGACGGTGCCGACGGCCTCGTGGCCGAGGACGCGGCCCTCGGCGACCTCGGGCACGTCGCCCTTGAGGATGTGCAGATCGGTGCCGCAGATGGTCACCGCGTCCACCCGGACGACGGCGTCCTCCGGGTCGCGGAGGGCGGGTTCGGGTACCTCGCCCCAGGTGCGGCGGCCCGGTCCGTGGTAGGTGAGCGCTTTCATGACGTGTCCGCTCCTCTCGGGTGGCGGAACCGGCAGTTCCGCTCTTCCAGCCTTCTGCCGATCCGTGCGGGTGCCATGGGCCTGCTGGGGCCTCGCCGAGGGCCGTTGGGCCCCTCTCGACCCTCCGGTACCGGCCGTGCGCGTCTAGGCTGGTCAGTGGCGTCGGGGAAGCCACGGAGGTTTCGTTGGGCAACGCATCGGAGACCGGCGGACCGCAGGCGGACGCCCCAGTGCCGAGGCTGCGGCTGGACGAGCTCCTGGAGGAGCTCCAGGCCCATCTGGACGCGGCCCGGGGCACGCGCGACCGCGTGCACAGCCTGCTGGAGGCCGTGCTGGCGGTCGGACGCGACCTGGAACTGTCCCAGGCGCTGAAGCACATCGTGGAGGCCGCGGTCACCCTGGTGGACGCCGAGTACGGCGCCCTGGGCGTCATCGGCGAGGACCAGCGCCTGTCGCAGTTCATCCCGGTCGGCGTCACCGACGAGCAGGCCAAGCTGATCGGTACGCTGCCGTCCGGGCACGGCATCCTCGGCGAACTGATCCGCCACCCCGAGCCGCTGCGGCTCACCCGGATCGCCGACCACCCGGCGTCCTACGGCTTCCCGGCCAACCACCCGCCGATGAACAGCTTCCTGGGCGTGCCCATCCGCATCCGGGGCAAGGTGTTCGGCAACCTCTACCTCACCGAGAAGCGCGGCGGCGGGGACTTCGACGCCGAGGACGAATCGGTGCTCGCGACCCTCGCCGTCGCGGCCGGCGTGGCGATCGACAACGCCCGCCTCTACGCCCGGGCCCGGCAGCGGGAGCACTGGCTGGAGGCGAGCGCGGAGGTCACGAGCAGCCTCCTGTCGGGCAGTGCGGAACAGGAGGTGCTCGACCTGCTGCTCACCCGGGCGGGCGAGATCGTCGGCGCGGACCTCGCCGTGGTCGCCCTGCCGCTGCCGGGCACCGGTGAGCTGGAAGTCCGGATCGCCGTCGGGCTGGGCGAGCGGGAGCACCGCGGCCTGGTCCTCCCGGTGGACGGGTCGTTCGTGGGCGCGGCCGTGCGCGTCGCAGGGCTCGTGGTGAGCCCGGACGTCCGGAAGGATCCCAGGATCACCGTCGGTCCGCCGCGCTGGGAGGGGCTTGGCCCGGCCGTCGCCGTCCCCATCGGCACCGCCGAGCACGGCATCCGCGGCGTCCTGATGCTCGCGCGGGCGGCCGGCGCGCCGCTGTTCGACGAGGGCGAGTCGGGGCCCCTGCTCGGCTTCGCCGGACAGGCGGCGGTCGCGATGGAGCTCGCCGAGCGCCGCCGCGACTCCGAGCAGGTCGCCCTCCTCCAGGAGCGCGACCGGATCGCCCGCGACCTGCACGACCTCGCCATTCAGCGCCTCTTCGCCACCGGGATGACCCTCCAGGGCGCCACCCGCTTCATCGAGCACCCCGAGGCCACCGACCGGGTCCTGCGGGCCATCGACGATCTGGACGAGACCGCCAGGACCATCCGGGCGACCATCTTCGGCCTGCGCCTGCGTGAGTCCGGTCCGGCAGCCGCCGGCCTGCGCACCCGGGTCGTCGAGGTCGTCGACCGGGCCGCCCGCGCGCTCGGCTTCACCCCGGGCCTGCGGATGAGCGGGCTGCTGGACGTCTCGGTGCCCGCCGACATCGCGGACGCGGCCGTCGCCGTCCTGGAGGAGGCCCTGTCCAACGCCGCCCGCCACGCGAACGCGGACGCCGTGGAGGCCTCGATCGACGCGGGCACCGAGCTGACGCTCACCGTGACCGACGACGGCATCGGCCTCCCCGAGGGCGGCCGCCGCAGCGGCCTGGCGAACCTCGCCGACCGCGCCGCCGCCCTGGGCGGCACCTTCACCACCCGCACGCGCCCCGAAGGCGGCACGGAACTGGTCTGGCGGGTGCCGTTGCCCGGCGCAGGATGAATCCGGCGGCCGGCTACGTGCTCGTGGACTGCCCCGCCGGCGAGGTGCGCGAGAACTTCTTCGGCGACCCCTGACCCGGGCCGGCGACGGCCACCGCCCACGGCTCCGGACCGGCCGGGCCCGCCACCGCATCACTACGGCTCCAGGACGTCCCGGGCCGCGAGCCGGGGAGTGGGCGCGCCCTCGGGGCCGTAGCCGAGGCGGATCAGCATCTGGACGTAGCCGGGGCGGTCGCGCGGGTCGCGGGTCTCCCAGCGGAGGTTGGGCCACTCCATCGCCTGGTGCAGCAGGGAGGCCCGGACGCCGTGAACGGTGGCGGTCAGGAGCAGGCGCTCCAGCGCGAGCCCGGCGCGCAGCCAGTCCGTGGGCGTGTCGTGGTCGGTGCCGAGGACGGCGATGCGCGGCTCGTGCTCGAAGAGGACGGGCGCCTGGTGTTCGGCGGCGTGGATGGCGGAGAAGTCACGCATGGGCACGTGGCCGGCCACGTCCTGCGGGCCGAGGGCCCCGACCGGGATCCCGTACGGCGGCGCGTCGCCGGTACGGATCCAGGTGCGGCTCTCCGTCCGCTGGGCCTCGTCGGTGGTGTTGCGCCGCTCCGCCTCGGCGGTGAGCCGCAACAGCCGTGCGCTCTCCTCGTGGTCGGGCAGGTGGAGCCCGGCGCCTTCGGCGTGGGCGGCGGTGACGAGCTCGTCGAGGACGACCGCCGGGACGGCTTCGTCGGTGAACGGGGCGCGGCTGGAGTGCCGGCGCCAGATCGCCCCGTACAGCCGCTCGCTGCCCGGGGCGGGCGCGCTCGCCGCGGTGTCGAGCTCGACGGACGCGAACAGGTCCGGCTCGGCCGGGTCGGGCAGCAGGCGGACCTCGGGCGCCCAGCCGAGGTGCCGGGCGGCGACGCGCAGATTGAGGACGGCGGCGCCGACCGAGATGTGCATCGCCCGGCCCTGCGGATCGGCGGCCGGGACGGCACGGTTGCGGTCCGCCCGGACCTCCAGGGTCGAGGTGGCCGGCTCCAGCCGGAAGCGCCAGGGCTGGGTGTTGTGGATCGACGGCGCGGCGACGGCGGCGGAGACGAGCTTCTCCAGTGCGGCGGCGTCGAGGGCGAGAGTGGGCACGACCGCCTCCCGGGCGAGTTGGTGGATCACCTCCACCGTGCGGCCGGCGGGCGGCGCTGCGCTTGGGCCGTTCGGCCCGGGCACGTGGACCATCCGGGCCACGGCGCCTCAGTGCGGGCGCCGGTGGTGCTGCTCGGGGTCGGCGTGCGCGGCGAGCACGGCGGCCTGGAGACGGCGTTCGACGCCGAGCTTGGCGAGCAGGCGGGACACGTGGTTCTTGACGGTCTTCTCGGCGAGGTAGAGCTCCTGGCCGATCTGCCGGTTGGTCTTGCCCTCCCCCACCAGCGCGAGGATCTCCCGCTCGCGCTGGGTGAGCCCGGCGAGGACGGCGTCGGTCTCGTTCTCCTCGTGGTGGCGCAGGCTCTCCATGAGCTTGCGGGTGGTGGCCGGGTCGAGCATGGACTGGCCGGAGGCCACCGTGCGGACGGCGCTGACCAGGTCGGCACCCTTGACCTGCTTCAGGACGTAGCCGGCCGCCCCGGCCATGATCGCGTCCAGTAGCGCGTCGTCGTCGTCGAAGGAGGTCAGCATCAGGCAGGCCAGGTCGGGCATCCGGTCACGGAGCTCCCGGCAGACGGTCACCCCGTCGCCGTCCGGGAGCCGCACGTCGAGCACCGCCACGTCCGGGCGCAGTGCCGGGACCCGGGCGAGGGCCTGGGCGCAGGTGCCCGCCTCGCCGGCGACCTCGATGTCCGGCTCGGCCTCCAGGAGGTCGCGCACCCCCCGGCGGACGACCTCGTGGTCGTCCAGCAGGAACACCCGTACGGGCTGGGGCGTGTCCATGGCCTGCTCCCTGCGGTGCGCGCTCGGTGACACCACCGATTCTGCGCGCCCGCGCCGCCCGGCGCACCGGCTCGGTCGCACGGCACGACGGCGATCGAGCCCCGCACGCGGTGGGCGCCCTCCGGGGCGCCGCGCCCGGTCTCCGCGCTCAGGCGGGAGCGGCGAGCCGCAGCTCGACGCCGACCACGCCGGGCACGGACCGCACCAGCCGCTCCAGGACGGGTGCGGTCACGGCGTCGGACAGGTCGCCCGTCAGCGTGATCCGCCCGTTCTCGGAGCGCACGTCGGTGTCCACCGAGGCGACCGGGCCGAGGGTGGCGGTCAGTTCGAACCGGACCCGGTCGGCCAGCTCGCGGTCGTCCTCCAGGTACACCTTGAGCAGGTCGCCCCGGCTGACGATGCCGACCAGGTAGCCCTCCTCGTCGACGACCGGGAGCCGCTTGAAGTGCCCGCGGGCCATCGCCCGGGCGGCCTCGTTGAGCGGGCTGCCCGGGTGCACGGTGACCGCCGGGACGGACATCATCCGTCCGGCCGTCAGCGCGTCGGCGCGCGCGCCGTCGCGGTCCCGGGCGGTGAGCAGGTCGGCCTCGGAGACGACGCCGACCACCCGGCCGTCGCCGGTCAGCACGGGGACTGCGCTGACCCGCCAGCGTTGCAAGGTCTCGGTGACCTCGCGGAAGTCCGCGTCGCGGCCGACCGCGACGACCGCGTGGGTCATGACGTCGGCGACGGTGTTCAGCGTCCGCTTCACGATGACCTCCTCCGGCTACGAGGCCGCGCGGTAGGCGCGGGGGTGTTCCAGGTCCGGGGAGGTGTCGTCCTCGGACCAGTCGAGCGTCTGGTGGACGGCGACGACGCCGTCCACGGCGCGGCACAGCTGTTCCGTGACCGGGATCAGGCTGCGGCGCGGGAGCCGCCCCTTCAGCGTGACGATGCCGTCGTGCACGGCCACCTGGACGTCCGCCGGGGCGAGCCAGAGCGTCTGGCCGAGCACGTCGTGCGTGATCTCGTCGCGGATCGCCGCGTCGTGGCGCAGGAAGACCTGGATCAGGTCCGCGCGGCTGACGATGCCGACCAAGCGGCCGATCTCGTCGACCACGGGCAGGCGCTTGACCTTGTGCCTGTCCATGGCGCGGGCCGCCTCGGGCACCGACCAACCGGGGCGGGCGGTGACGGCGGGACTGGTCATCAGCCCGCCGGCGGTCTCCGCCTCGGCGCGGGCGCGGTCCTTCGCGTCCAGCCAGCGGCCCGGGTAGCGTCCCTCCGGGTCCGGCAGGACGGCGGCCTTGCGGATCAGGTCCGCCTCGGACACCATGCCCAGCGGCCGGTCCTGCTCGTCGACGACCGGGATCGCGGTGATGTCGTTGCGGTGGAACAGAGCCGCGATCTCCTTGAACGGCGTGTCGGGCCGAGCGGTGACGACCTCACGGGTCATCACGTCGATGACGCTGCGGTGCTGCATCGTCCTCACTCCTCCTCGGGTGGTCCCGCCTCCACTCTCGCCGCCCCGGCGGCAGCCGGACAGGGCCGGACGGTCCCTGCCACCAGGGCCGGTCGCCGGAGGTCTCGCAGGCCCTGCGCGAGCGCATCGACCGCGAACCGGGTGGACGGCCGTGGTCCTGCGCCCCGGCGAGCGGGTCCTGGTCCGGTGAGGTGCGCCGAACCTTTCAGCGGCCACCCGGGGCGAGGACGATCACCGCGCCGACCACTGCGGTCAGCAGGACGAACACCGCGGTCAGCACGGCCTGCACCGGGAGGTGCCCGAGGGGGCGCCCCATCCGCATGCGCTCCTGACGCACGCGCCACTGGACGTAGCCCACCACGGCCGTGGTGAGTGACAGCGCGGCCAGCAGGCAGGACAGCGCCACCCGCAGCGGCTCCGGGACGCCGGTGACCAACTGAAGCACCGCCAGGGAGCTCGCCAGCAGTGCCAGGGCCGTCCGGCTCCACGCCAGGAAGGTCCGTTCGTTGGCCAGCGTCGCGCGGTAGTCGGGCTCCCGCCCCCTCTCCCACCAGGGGCCGGTCCCCCCGTCTCCGTCGAGTCCGTTCGACGACGCCTCGGCCACCGGTACCTCCGCCTTCCTCCGAGCAGCTCGTCGAGCAGCAGCCGGCCGACCGGCACCCGTCCTTCATGCACCGGCCGGCCGGCTGACCGCCCCGGCGGTGCTCAGCCGAGGATCCTGGCCTTGGCGCGCTGGTACTCCTCGTCCGTGAGCTTGCCGGTGGTGTGCAGTTCCGCGATCCTGGCCAGTTCGTCGGTGGTGGACGGGGTGGAGGGCGCGGACGGCGTGCCGGCGGCCTCGCGCACGTAGGAGCGGAACTCCGCCTCGCGCTCCTGCGCCGCCTTCAGCTCGCGCCGGCCCATGCCCGTGCCCCGGGCGATGAGGTAGACGAAGACGCCGAGGAAGGGCAGCACGAGCACGAAGACCGCCCACCCGGCCTTGGCCCAGCCGCTCAGCGAGTCGTCCCGGAACAGGTCGCCGAAGACGCGGAAGAGCAGCATGAACCACAGGATCCAGAGGAAGATCAGGCAGGTGGTCCAGAAGATGTCGAGCACGGGGTAGTCGGCCGCGAGCCTTGCGGAAATGTGCACGGACGTGTCCATGAGCGGGTCCTGTTCCTAGTGGTGGGGGGGGTTTGCGGTCAGTGGCCGGCAGCGACGCCGGAGGGCGCGGGCCGGTCGGTGTCGCCGTGCCAGGTGGGCCAGCCGAGCAGCCGGGGGCGTTCGGTGACCCAGGCGCGCGTGTCGGTGCCGGTCTCGGCGCTGATGAGGTCCTCCAGCCGGCCGTTCAGGTGGGCGACGAGTTCGTGGTGGGCCGGGTCGGCCGCGAGGTTGCGCAGCTCGTCGGGGTCCTCCACGCGGTCGTAGAGCACGACGTCGTTCTGCTCGTGGAGCGCTTCCACGGTCGTGGGGCGGTTCGGTTCGAGCGGGGAGAAGTAGCGGCCGAAGGTGTACCTCTGGTCCAGGAACCCGCGCAGGAAGCCGCGTTTGCTCCAGTCCGGGCGCAGCGACCCCGACTGGATGCGCTCGGGGGCCTGCGGGTCGGCGAACTCGGACCAGAACCCGGCGTCCGGCGTGGTGATCGACTCGACGGTGGTGAGCACGCCCTCGCGAACCGCGGCCCCCTCCAGCGCCGGCGCGAGGGAGTGGCCGTGCAGCGCGGGGAACCGGGTGGCGGTCGTCGCCCGGTCGAGTCCGGTGAAGCCCTGCGGACGCGGGATCGCGGCCCGCTCCTCGTCGGTGACGATCAGCAGGACGTTCGGACGACGGCTCATGGTCATCCCTTCGGATGCGGGAGGTGCACTTCGACGAATCTAGGTCGGGGGCCCCGGGGCGGCCGGGCGTGGACGCGGTCGGCTGGACCGACCGGGTGGGACGAGCCTCCGGACGGCGGCCTCACCCCCCGGGGGGACCGGTGAGGTCGAGCCTGCGCCGCCGGCGCAGCACCGGCGAGCCGCTGCCCTCCCTCAGGCCCGGGTCGCGCTCGGCGGCACGCTCGTACCAGCGGCCGTAGCGGTCCGAGAGCACCACCGCGGACACCCCGTGCAGGAGCACGCTGAGGCCGACGGTGACCGCGACCGCCCGGCCGATCAGTTCCACCCCCGGAACGTGCTGCTCCACGATCAGCAGCCCGAGCACGATCGAGGCGAGGCCACGCGGCCCGAACCACCCGATGTAGGCCACGGTGGGCGGCCTCAGCCCGCTGCCGGCGAGGGAGAGCGCCACCGGGACCATCCGGACCACGGTGAGGCTGAGCACGGCGTAGACGACGAGGCGCCAGCCGAGGTGCTCCAAGGTCGGCCCGAGGATCACGGCGCCGAAGACCAGCAGGCTGAGCAAGGCCAGCAGGCTCCCCAGGTACTCCGCGAGGTCGGCGATCTGGTCGTCCTCCGGTACCGGCGCCACGGCGTCACCGCGCTCGGCTGCCGCGAAGGCGAACCCCGCCACCCAGGCCGCGATGAAGCCGCTGCCCTCGGTGGCCACCGCAAGACCGTAGGACGCCGCGGCGACCGCGAGGACGTGGAGCCGGCGCCACTCCCCCGTGATCCAGCCCCGTCCGCTCGACCATCGCAGCAGTCGGCCGGCGCCCCCGCCCACCACCAGCCCCAGGGCGGTGCTGAGCAGCAGGGCCCGCCAGAACGTCCCCGCCTCGCCCTCCTCGGCGTACGACGTGCCGGGGATGGCCGCCAGGAACAGGACGAAGAAGGGCAGCACCATGCCGTCGTTCAGGCCGCTCTCCACGTTCAGCCCCTGGCGCACGAGGACCGGCACCCGCGGGTTGGCGATCGCACTGCTGCCGAGCGCCGCGTCGGTCGGCGCGAGGACGGCGCCCACCAGCGCGAGCTCCCAGACGGTGAGTCCGGGCAGCAGCGGCCAGGCCAGCAGCCAGCCCAGCGCGATGCTGAGCACCAGGCCGAACCCGAGCAGCCGACCCGGCAGGGCGCCTCCGGTGCGGAGTTCGCGGGGACGGACGGCCATGGCGTCGGTGAAGAGCACCAGCATCAGTGCGGCTTCCAGGAGCGTCAGGAGCGGCCCGCCCTCGGTGTCCAGGCTGATCAGGTCCAGGCAGAGGGGACCGAGCAGGACGCCGGCCGTGGTGAACACGATGGCGCCGGACACCGGGGTGCTCGCCAGACGTCGCGAGGCGAGCGCGTACGCGCCGGTGACACCGGCCACCGCCACCCCGGCCCAGGCGGCGTCACTCACCGGCCCCCGCCTCGCCGTCCGCGGACCCGGCCCGCTCGGCACCGGGAGGGTCCCCGGCCGTTCCGGCACGCCCGGAAGCGGCGAACAGCGCGAGGACGGCCAGCACCGCGAGGAGCACCAGGACGAGCAACAGAACCGTGAGCACGGTCGGGTGGTCCCAGAGGGCAAACACCAGGGCCACGACCAGCAGCGCCGCGAGCACGAGCCCTCGGCGGTGGGCCTCGGTCCAGGTTCCGGCCCGCCCGGTGCGCACGCCGTGGGAGCCGCCCCAGCGGGCCGCGGAGTCCGCCGCGGCGTCCGCGCGGCCGCGGACGGCACGGGGGAAGCGTCCCGCCCCGGACAGGTACGCGCCGAGCGCCACCACCACGCCGAGGACGATCGCGGTGCGCAGGCTGACCCGCAGGAAGTGGAGCAGCCTGTCGAAGATCGCCGCGGCCGCGGCCGGGGACTGCACGGCCGGGGGCAGGTGGTCGAGGTAGTAGTGCCGGACGATCACCAGGGCGACGGCCACCACCAGGCAGCCGCC
This sequence comes from Streptomyces sp. SP17BM10, assembly GCF_036322405.1. Classification (NCBI taxonomy): domain Bacteria; kingdom Bacillati; phylum Actinomycetota; class Actinomycetes; order Kitasatosporales; family Streptomycetaceae; genus Streptomyces; species Streptomyces sp. SP17BM10. Next base: position 138,236 of record NZ_JAQYXB010000637.1, read on the forward strand.
GGCCGCGCCGAGCGCGGTGGTCACCAGGGCCCGGCGCTTGCGCCGGGCCAGCAGGACGCCGATCGCGCCGAGCAGCACGGTGAGGACGGGCATCCAGTTGCCGACCACGTCGAGCGCGTGCGCGGCGTCCTGGATCTTGGCCAGCTTGTCGGACTGGAAGAGCACCAGTTGCTTGTTCACGTCCGGGATCTTCGCGGCCGGGGACACCCCGGCGGCCACGAGCTCGTCCTTCAGCCGGTCGACGGCCGTCCCGACGTCGAGGGTGACCGTGCCGTCGGTGACGCCGACCGCGCCCCGGCCGTGGCCGGTGAGGGCGTGGACCACGGCCGCGTGGGCCGAGCGGTTGGCCTGCGTCCACACCGTCGCGAAGGTGTCGCTGTGCACCGCCTTCGTCGCGGCCTTGTTGACCACCTGGTCGACGGCGTCGTCCAGTTTGGGCCCGAGTGCCTTCACCGCGGAGGCGGCTCTCGGGGGCAGGCCCTGCGACTGGAGCCAGGCGGCCAGGTCCGAGGTGACCGCGGGGCCGTCCACCTTCACGTCCACCGCTTGGGTGAGTCGGTTGACCGCGGCGTCCTGGACGGCGGGGTCGGTCGCCAGCGGAGCGACCGTGGCGACGTACCGGTCGGTGTCCAGCGCGATGTCGTGCACCCAGACGGTGAGCAGCGACAGCGGGACCAGGATGCAGGTCAGGGTGATCAACACCGCCGAGACGGTGCTCATGGCGATCCGACGGGCCCTGCCGGGGCGCGCGGCCCCGGAGGGCGATCCGCCGTTGCCCGCCGCGCCGTTCCCCCGTGCGGACGGAGGCCCTGGCCGCTCGTTCATCGGATCTCCCAGCACTCCGCGCGGCCGTGGCACCGCTGACCACCATTGCCCCGTAGGGCCCGGCCTCCGGCACCCCGGGGTGGTCCGTCCGGAGGAGGTACGGCCGTACGGCCGCACGCTCCCGGGAGACCACGACCGGGGTGCGCCCTGGGGACCGGCCCCGCCCCTGGCAGGTGAAACCCTGGGGCCGTTTCGCCGAACGGCGGGCCGCCCGACAGGCCGGACACCATCGCGCTGCCCAGTGTTGGACGGAACCCGGAGTGCCGGAGCCGACGACGGCTCCGGAGCGGCGGCCGGAGGTGCCGACGGCGATCGGAGGGTGGCGCGGTGGCGGAACAGCGGGGCCGGCCCGTGCGCGCTCGCTGGATCCGTGCCAGATCCGCCTGGTTGCGGGGGCGGACGGCCACGCTGCGCGATGCCCCGTTCCCGCGCCGGCTCGCGGCGCAGCTGATCCACGTCAACGTCCTGGACACCGCCACCCGGCTCGCGGCGCAGACGTTCCTGACCGCCGTCCCGGTGCTGTTCGTGCTGGCCGCTTTGATGCCGTCGGAGGTGCGCAGCAGCGTCTCGGACTCCCTGCGCACCGTCCTGGGGCTCCAGGGCGCCTCGCTCGACCAGGTGACCGAGGTGCTCCAGACCAGCCGGACCACCACCGCTGATGCCTTCGGCGCCGTGGGAATCGTGGTGACCCTGCTCTCGGCCACGAGTTGCAGCCGTATCCTGCAGCGTCTGTGCGAGCGAAGCTGGCACCTGCCCCATCTGGCAGGGCGTCTGGCGGCATGGCGGTGGCTCGCCTGGCTGCTGGTGTGGCTCGCCGCCCTGACCGTCCAGGGGCGGGTACGGGCCGGATTCGGGGTGGGCGACGGCCTCGGGGTGGTCCTCTACCTGATCACGGCCGCTCTTCTCTGGTGGTGGACGCAGCACCTGCTGCTCGCGGGCCGGGTCCCCTGGCTCCCCCTGCTTCCGGGGGCCGTGCTGACCAGTGCCGCACTGACGGCGCTCGCCTGGGGATCACGGCTCTACGTCCCCCGCTCGCTGAACCGCAGCGTGGCGCAGTTCGGCCCGCTCGGCATGGTCTTCACCCTGCTCAGCTGGCTCATCGTGGTGTTCACGGCCATCACGCTCGGGATCGGCGGCGGGTACGTGGTGGCGGGCCAGGGCCGACTGGCCCGGCTGCTGGGGACCCCGAGGACGGCCCCGGCGGACGAGGAATGAGGGTGCCCGTACGGCCGTGGCCGTCCGGGCACCCTCGACGGTCGTCGTCCGGGGCCGTCACGCCTCCTTCCTGGTCGTTCCGACACACAGCGCCCAGATGACGAAGGCGTCGATCGCGATCAGGACGATCGCCCAGAACGGGTAGTAGGGCAGCCACAGGAAGTTGGCGATCATTCCCAGCCCCGCGACGAGGACACCGACGACACGGGCCCAGGCAGCGCCGTTGAACAGCGCCACGCCCGCCAGGACGACGACGACGCCGAGGATCAGGTGGATCCATCCCCATCCCGTGGTGTTCATCGAGTACACGTAGTGCCGGGTGACGACTACCAGGCTGTCCTTGGCGATAGCGGCGATCCCCTGGAAGATCGCCATGATCCCGCCGGCGGTCATCATGATCGCGGCGAAGATCGTCCACCCGGTCGCAAAGGGGCGGTGTTCGGGGGCCCGGGCGGTTCGGGACGTTTCGGTGCCGCTGCTGGTCATGACACGGACTCCTTCGGTAGCGGCCGCCTGGCCCGGAACGGGCGACGGGAGGCAGGAGACGGGAGAGAAGAGAAGCCGGTGCGGAAGGACTCCGGGGAGAGGGCGGCCGCCGGGCTCCGGACCGGCACCGGCGGAGCCGTCGTCCTTCATCACGATCGCCCCGGAAGCTCGGCTCGGGGGTAGGCCTCGGAACGGAGGCCCTACGTCCACCGTAGGACCGGCCCCTTCAACGGGTCGTGGGCCGCGCGGACCGTGTCAATGGTCCGAACGGACTTCATCCGTGCGGGACTTGACCCCGCACGGGAGCACCGCCGTCACACACGGTCGTACTGCCGTCCGGCCCACGATGTCTGGGCCGAACGGCCCATGGCGCCCCCGCCGTCTTCTGTGAACGTCGGAAGGGAGGGAACGTCCCGCCGCACTCACGAAAAGGAGGCGAGACCCATGCCCGGCATCCACCACCAGGCGTCACGTCTCACCGCCACGCCCGGATCGACCGAGCTCGGACGGCTCGACTGGCTCGTCCTCGGTTCCTCGGCACTCGTCGCCGGCGCGGTCGCGCACGCGTTGTCGGGCGTCGTCGCGATCGCCAAGGACATGGTGCGGCCCGCTCCCGTGGCCGGCTCCAAGGTCAACGAGCGGGACGGCTGGATCCTCATCAGCACGATGTTCGTCATCACCGGCGCGATGGCGCACACCGTCGCTCGCGTCCTCGAGTCCACCAGGGCGGTCGTGCACCCCACCGACGGGCAGCCGCGATCATGACGCCCGCACCGCCCGGAGCATGCACCCGATCGGCCGCCTCGGGCACCCCGCTCGGCCGGTGCGCGGCGACACTGGCCAGATGGAACCGATGACCACCGACTCCGTCGCAGCGGGGCGGCAGGCCCGAAAGCGCCTGCCGCGCTCGGCCCTCGGGAGCTGGGCCCCCGCACCGGAGCGGGCCGACCCCGTCGACATCCTGGAGCAGCAGGCCGCCTCCCGCGTCCCGGAGCTGGTTCCGATCCGGTACGGCCGCATGGCAGCCTCCCGGTTCGCCTTCCTGCGCGGCGCGCCCGCCGTCCTGGCCGCGGACCTCGCCGCCTCCCCGAACACCGGGCTCACCGTCCAGCTCTGCGGGGACGCGCACCTGTGCAACTTCGGTCTCTTCGCCTCGCCCGAGCGCGCCCTGCTGTTCGACCTCAACGACTTCGACGAGACCCTGCCGGGTCCGTTCGAGTGGGACGTCAAACGCCTGGCGGCCAGCGTCGCCGTGGCCGCGCACGAGAACGACGAGCCGGACGCGTCCGCGTGGTCCGCGGCCTTGGCGTCCGCCCGGGCGTACCGGATCGCCATGCGACGGCTCGCGGGACTCGGCGAGCTCGACGTCTGGTACGAGCGGGTCGACACCGCCGACCTCCTGCCGCAGATCCGGGAGCCGAAGTACCGCAAGCGCGTCGAAGGCAACCTGGCGAAGGCCCGCGGGCGGACCAACCTGCAGGCCCTGGCCAAGCTCACCGAGCCGGGACCGGACGGAGAGCCGCGCATCGTCCACGACCCGCCGCTGCTCGAACCGGTGGACCCGCAGGACGTGCCCCGTCTCCAGCAGGTCCTGAAGGACTACCGCGCCACCCTCCCCGACGAGCGGGCCGCGCTCCTGGACCGCTTCGAGCTGGTCGACGCCGCCCGCAAGGTGGTCGGCGTGGGCAGCGTGGGCACGCGCTGCTACATCGGCCTCTTCCGGGGGCGTCTCACCGGCGAGCCGCTCTTCCTCCAGGTCAAGGAGGCGGAACGCTCGGTGCTGGAGCCGCACCTCCCGCCCAGCCTCCACCGGCACCAGGGGCGGCGGGTGGTCGACGGACAACGCAGGCTCCAGGCCGCCAGTGACATCTTCCTGGGCTGGGCCACCGGCCCGGCGGGCCGCGACTTCTACTGGCGGCAACTGCGGGACATGAAGGGATCCGCCGTGATCGAGGGCATGCCCCGGTCCCTCCTGGAGCAGTACGCCGACCTGTGCGGCCGCACCCTCGCACGCGGCCACGCCCGCACCGGTGACCGCGTCGCCGTCGCCGCCTACCTGGGTGGCGGCGACGCCTTCGAACGGGCCGTCGCCGACTTCGCGCTCGCATACGCCGAGCAGACCCGCTCCGACCACGCCGCACTCACCGCCGCGATCGCCGACGGCCGGATCACCGCACGGGCCGGGGTGTGAACGGGCCGCGCCACGCCGAGTCTGCCGAGCAGCCTCCCGAAGGCGCGGCCGTCCGATGGAAGCCGCTGTACATCCTCGGCCTCGCGCAGTTCCTCATGGTGCTGGACGCGTCGATCAGCCAACTGGTCAGCGACTTCGTCCCGGCCGGGCCCCGTGAGGCCGCGATGTCGTCGACCACGCGACCCGAACGGACCGGACGACAGCCGGGACCCGCCGTAGCGATCCCGCGCCACACTCAACAACCCTCCCTTTCAAAGGAGTCGCCATGAGTACTTCTCCCGCCGACGAAATCGACGAACTCGGTCCGATCGACTACCTGATCGTCGAGTTCCCCGGTACCCGACTGACCGGTGAGGGCATGCCCCTGCTCCTCGACCTGGTCGACCGGGGCATCATCCGGATCCTGGACCTCACCTTCGTCAAGAAGGAGTCGGACGGCTCCTTCACCGCTCTGGAGGTCGCCGATCTGGACGGCGACGGACAGCTCGACCTCACGGTGTTCGAAGGGGCCTCGTCAGGGCTGCTGGGCGACGACGACATCAGCGAGGCGGCGAAGGCCCTGGAGCCCGGGAGTTCGGCCGCCGTCCTCGTCTACGAGAACCTGTGGGCCGCTCCCCTGGCAGCCGCACTGCGCCGCGCCGGCGCCCAGTTCGTCGCCGGCGGCCGGATCCCGGTCCAGTCGGTGCTGGCAGCGCTGGAAGCCGTCGAGGTCACCGACGGCTCGCCCTGACCGCACGCATCCCGCCCATCCCGCACCAAGGAATGAAGAAGGAGGATCCCATGCCCGGACTGCTTCGAGGAGTGGCCCGCACCGCCGTGGTCGCCGGAACGGCGACGGCCGTGTCCAACCGCGTGTCGCGGCGACAAGCCGGCCGGTGGGCCCAGCAGGACGCCCCGGCCGCACCGGCCGCACCGGCCGCCGCCAACCAGGCGCCACCGCCGGCCGCGGCCCCCAGCAGCACCGACGACACGATCGACCAGCTCCAGAAGCTCGCCGCCCTCAAGGAGCAGGGAGTGCTGACCGAAGCCGAGTTCGCCGCCCAGAAGGCGAGGATCCTCGGCGTCTGACCGGCCGCGGCGGAGCCGACGGCCGGAGCGGCGAGCACCGGCCGATCGCACCGACCGACGCCCCACAGCCCCGGCCGCGCTTCCGCGGCCGGGGCTCGTGCGTGGGCCGGCCGTGAGCGACGGGCCACGCTCCCGCCGCCGGACCGGTGTCGGGGCAGGTCGCGGCCGATGAAGCGTCAAGGACGCTGTGCTTCATGGCACTTCACTCCCCCTCGGCCGCCGCAAGTCGCCGCAGCCGCCGCAGGTAGGGGTCGAAGGAGGGCCGGGGTTCGAGGCGGACCCGGGCGTCGACGCAGACCGCGCCGTCGAAGCGGACGATCACGGGGTTGAGGTCCGCCTCGACGAGCTCGGGGAGGTCGTCGGCGAGCCGGGACAGCCGGGCGAGGACGGACCGGACGGCGGCGAGGTCCACGGGGGCGGGCCCGCCGTTTCCCAACAGCAGGGGTGCGCTGCGGAGTTCGGCCGGCATGGTGATGAGGTCGTGTTCGCTCAGCGGAGTGAGCCGGGCCACCCGGTCGGCCAGGACGTCGGTGGCGGTACCGCCCAGCCCGAGGACGACGAGCGGGCCGAACACCCGGTCCTGCACAACGCCGGCCAGCAGCTCCAGGCCGGGATCGGCCATCGGCTGGACCACCGCGCCGGCCAGGTCCGCACCGAAGCGCCGGGTGAACTCGCGGTAGGCGGCGCGTACTTCGTCGTCCGTCGCGAGACCGGTACGGACCGCACCCGCCGCGCTCTTGTGCACCTGCCCCGGCCAGTACGCCTTCAACGCCACCGTGCCCTCGTGGCCCAGCGGGCGCAGCCCGGCGGCGGTGGCCACCGCCATGTCCTCGTCCCGTACCCAGACGGACGTGGTCAGCGGCAGCCCGTAGCCCTTCAGGAGGTCTGCCGTGGTCAGCGGGTCGAGCCAGCCGCCCCCGGGGTGGGCGGTGAGGTAGCCGTCCACCAGGCTGCGCGCGGTGCGCCGGTCGCAGCCCGGGGCGTCGACGGGCAGGGGCGGCGGTTCGGCGAGCCGACGGGCGCGTTCCCGGGTGTGGCCGAGGGCGCGGGCGGCCGCGACGGTGTCCGAGTAGACCGGCAGCAGTCCGTCGTCGGCGCAGGGCCGGCAGCGGACGGGCACCTGCTGGTCGAGGAGCACGGCGGCGATCGGGACGCGGCGCCGGGCGGGGCCCTCCAGCAGGGCGTGCACCGGGTCGCGGTCGTGGGCGGCGCCGAGCGCCGTCGGCACCAGGCACACCAGGATGGCGTCGATGGCCGGCTCGCGTTCCAACGCCCGCAGGAAGTGCGTGAGTTCGACCGGTCCCACCGCCGCCGTGGTGTCCACGGGGTTCCGGACGGAGGCGCCGACGGGGAGCAGCCCGGCCAGCCGCTGCGGGAGTTCGGGCAGGTCGAGGCCGGCTTCCGCACAGGCGTCGGCGGCCAGGATGCCGATGCCGCCCGCGTTGGAGACCACGGCGACCGCGCCGCGCGGGGCGATCAGCGGCTGGGCGTGCAACAGGGCGGCGGCCTCGACGAGTTCGTCGATGCTGTGGACCGCGGTGATGCCGGCCTGCCGGAACAGCGCCTCGCGGGTGACGGTGGGGGTGGCGGCCGCCGCGGTGTGCGAGGCGGCGCCGCGCCGCCCCGCGACGGAGCGTCCGGCGTCGACCGTGAGCACCGGGATCGTCCGGGTGACCCGGCGGGCGGTGCGGGCGAAGGCGCGCGGGTTGCCGAAGGACTCCAGGTGGAGCAGCGCGAGATCGGTGCGGTCGTCGGCCTCCCACCACTGGAGCAGGTCGTTGCCGCTGACGTCGTACTTGTCGCCGAGCGAGACGAAGCTCGACAGCCCGATGCCCAGCCAGCCCAGCCGTTCCAACAGCGCGATGCCCACGCCGCCGCTCTGCACGGCCACGCCGGCGGTCCCGGCGCGCGGGAACGCGGCGCCGAACTCGGCGTCCAGCCGGACGGCCGGATCGGCCTGGGCGAGGCCGAGGCTGTTCGGGCCGACCAGGCGCATGCTGTGCCGGCGGCAGGCGCGCATCAGCCGCCGGGCTTCCTCCCCGCCGAGCCCGGAGGCGAGCACCACCAGCGCCCGGACCCCGGCGGCGCCGCACTCCTCGGCCACGGCCGGGACGGCGGCGGCCGGGACGGCGAGCACGGCGAGGTCGGGTACCGCGGGCAGGGAGGTCACGGACGGGTAGGCGCTCTCGCCGTCGATCTCCCCGGCGTGCGGGTTGACCGCCCAGACCGTCCCGGTGAAGCCGCCCCGGCGGATCTTCCCGAGCACGGTGCGCCCGACCGATCCCTCCCGCCGGGACGCCCCGACCACCGCGACCGAGGCCGGGCGCAGCAGCGCGGCCAGGCTGGCCACGTCGGCACGGCGCCCCCGCTCGTCGACGGCCTCCCGGTAGTGCTCGTCCGACTCGTCGAGCGGCACCCGGATCCTGACCTCGCCCTGCTCGAACCGACGCTCGACGGGCAGGCCGAGATCGGCGAAGACCTGGTGGACGGCCCGGTTGCCGAACAGGGTGTCCGCCTCGAAGTACCGGACGCCGGCCGTGCGGGCGGCGTGCAGGAGGTGTTCGAGGAGCAGCGTGGCCACGCCCCGGCGGTGCCAGCGGTCGGCCACCGCGAGGGCCAGCTCCGCCGCCTCCGGCGGATCGTCCAGCAACTCGTAGTCCGCCTCGCCCACCAGTTCCTCCCCCGCCCAGGCGGCCAGGGCCAGCACCCCCGGCCGCTCCCCGCAGAGCCGGTCGGCGGCCTGCGCCGGGGCGTCGCGGCTGACGCCGAAGAACCGCATGCGGCGGCTCTCCTCCGACATCCCGTCGGTGTGCAGGTCGAGCACGGCCCGGCGGTCCTGCGGGCCGAGCGGCCGGATCGAGACCGTGGTGCCATCGGCCAGCAGGGCCTCCGCGGTGGTCCGCGGCGGGTGGACGGTGGACATGGTGTACCTCCTCGCCTCGTCCTCCAGCGTCCTCGTCCCCGCCACGCCGGGCGAGGGCCTACCGGCCCCTGCCCGCTCCGCCGAACGGCGCTCCCCGTGCCGCGGCCGTCCGGGGCGCGGTCCGGCGGCGCGGTGCGCACACTGGAAGTGGACCGGCCGGCACGGAGGTGAGTCGTGGCAGCGGACCCACCTGCGGGGTACCCCGACATGCCGGACCCGTGGACCCTCCGTTACCGGGGCTTCGTCTCGGGCCAGGAGGGGCTGCGGGAGGCCCTGTGCGCGGTCGGCAACGGCTACGTGGTCAGCCGCGGCGCCGCCCCCGAGTGCGTCGCGGACGGGGTCCACTACCCGGGGACGTACATCGCCGGGTGCTACCACCGGGCGCGGTCGACGGTCTCGGGCCGTTCGGTCACCAACGAGGACCTGGTCAACGTCCCGAACTGGCTGCCGCTGACCTTCCGGCCGGCCGGTGGTGCCTGGTTCACCGGCCCGCCCGCCGAACAGACCCTGGAGCTGGACCTGCGGCGCGGCCTGCTCACGCGCGCCGCGCTCGTGGTCGACGACCGGGGGCGGCGGACCCGGCTCGTGCAGCGTCGGCTGGCCAGCCAGGCCCGGCCTCATCTGCTCGCCATGGAAACCACCGTCACCGCGGAGAACTGGTCCGGCCCGCTGGAGGTCCGCTCGGGGCTGGACGGCAGGGTCACCAACAGCGGCGTGGCCCGTTACCGGGGCCTGGCCGAACGGCACCTCACTCCGGCCGGCCAGGGGACGGACGGGGCGGGCCCGGTCTGGCTGGAGGCGTCCGCCGTCGACTCCCCGCTGCGGATCGCCCTGGCCGCCCGGACGCGCGCGGACGGCGCCGAGGTGGCGACAGAGTGCCGCGAGGGCTGGGCCGCCCACGTCCTCACCGTCGGGGTCGAGCGCGGCCGGCCCGTCACCGTGGAGAAGACGGTCGCGCTGCACACCTCCCGCGACCGGGCGATCGAGACGCCGCTGCGCGCCTCGCTCCTGCTCGCCGTCGAGGCCGGGACCTTCGAGGAGCTGCTCGCCGAACACGTGCTGCGCTGGGTGGAGTTGTGGCGCCGCTGCCGGATCGAGGCCGACTTCGACGCCACCGGCCCGCTGCACCTGAACCTGTTCCACCTCCTCCAGACCTACTCCGAGCACTCCGCCGACCTGGACGTCGGCGTCCCGGCCCGCGGGCTGCACGGCGAGGCGTACCGGGGTCACGTCTTCTGGGACGAGCTGTTCGTCCTGCGGCTGCTCAACGTCCGCTTCCCCGAACTCGCCCGCGCCGTCCTGCGCTACCGCCACCGCCGCCTCGACACCGCCCGCCGGCAGGCCCGGGAGGCCGGACTGCGCGGGGCGATGTACCCGTGGCAGAGCGCCAGCGACGGCCGCGAGGAGTCCCAGCAACTGCACCTCAACCCGCTGTCCGGCCGCTGGCTGCCCGACCACAGCCACCTCCAGCGACACGTCGGGTCGGCGGTCGCGTACAACGTCTGGCAGTACTACCAGGCGACCGGGGACCGGGACTTCCTCGCCGAGGCCGGCGCCGAGACACTGCTGGAGATCGCCCGGTTCTGGTCCTCCGCGGCCACCCACGACCGGCAGCGGGAACGCTGGTCGATCCGCGGCGTGCTCGGCCCCGACGAGTACCACGACGCCTACCCCTGGGCGGACCGGCCCGGCCTGGACGACAACGCCTACACGAACGTGCTGGCCTCGTGGGTCCTGGCCCGCGCACAGGACGCCCTCGACACCCTGCCCGGCTACCGGCGCGACGAGCTGCGCGAGCGGCTCGGACTCGACGCCCTCGAACTGGAGCGCTGGCAGGAGGTCGGCCGACACCTGCACGTCCCGTTCCACGGGGGCGTCCTCAGCCAGTTCGACGGCTACGAGCGGCTCGCCGAACTCGACTGGGCCGCGTACCGGCGGCACTACCCCGACCTGCGCCGGCTCGACCGGATCCTGGAGGCGGAGGGCGACTCCGTCAACCGCTACAAGGCGTCCAAGCAGGCCGACGCACTGATGCTCTGGTACTTGTTCTCCGCCCGCGAGGTCCGTGACCTGCTGCGCCGCCTCGGGTACCCGGCCCGCCACGAGCTGCTGCGCCGCACCACCGGCTACTACCTGCGGCGCACCGTCCACGGGTCGACCCTCAGCTCGGTGGTCCACGCCTGGGTCCTCACCCGCTCCGACCGGCGGGCCTCCTGGCGCCACTTCCGCGACACCCTGACGGCCGACCTGCGGGACAGCCAGCACGGCACCACGGCCGAGGGCGTCCACCTGGGCGCCATGGCCGGCGCCGTCGACCTCCTGCAGCGCTGCTACACCGGCCTGGAGGTCCGCGAGGACGCCCTCTGGCTCGACCCCCGGCTGCCGTCCACGCTCGGCCGTCTGGAGATGGACCTGCGCTACCGCGGCCACTGGGGCGTGACGATCGCCGTCGAGCGGAGCTCGGTCACCGTGAGCCTGCGCGAGGACCGGCAGGACCCGGTGGTGATCCGCCTGCGCGGCACGGAGGCGACGGTCCGCCCGGGCGAGACCCGCCGCTTCCACCTCTGATCGCGTGATCGCGCGGTCGTCCGGGGCCTCACCGGCGCCCGGTCCAGCGCGGCTCCACCTGCTCCCAGGCGTCCTCCCAGCCCGCGGCGGCCCGCCGGTCCAGTGCGCGGCGGCGCAGCGCGTAGCCGCCCTCCGCGGTCAGGCCGAGTACGGCGACGGTGGTGAGACCCACCATGACGGCGTCCGACAGGACCAGATCGGCGCTCCTGGGCGCCGGGATCGGCTGCCCGGCGTCGTTCAGCCCGACCGGCACGGCCGTTCCGGCGCGGGTGCCGTCGAGGACCGGGATGCTGCCGCCGGCCGGCCCGGCCGGGTACGTCCAGCGGGCCGGCGCGTGGGCCCGCGTGCTGCCTGCCCGGGGATCGTCCGAGATCGCGGGACCGGTGGTGACGGCGGTGACGACGTGCCGGTGGCGGGCGACCTGGTGCGCGGTGCCCGCCTCCGCGCGGTACACCGCGAGCGCCGCGACCGCCGCCGCGACGAGGGCCGCGAGCACGGTCAGCGCGAACCCGGCGACCAGACGGCTGTACGCCCGGTCGATCGGGCGGCAGAGCGGGTTGTGGTCGCGCCCGGTGGCCCGGCGCAGGTGCTGCCGCAGGGACGTGCCCGCAGCCGGGTGCGGGTGCGTGGTGGCTGTGGCGGACATGGCGCGCCTCCTCGGGCTCCGGGGTGGCCTACGGGCCCGTACCGTCAGCCTTCCTCCGGCGGGGTGGCGATCCCAGGGCCGGGCGGGCCCCAACCCCGGGACCGTCCGGCCCCTGCCCGACCGGGCCGTCGGTGGTCCCATGGGACTACGGGCCGACACCCGCCCGCACCGACCCCGGGAGGAACAGGATGAAAGCCGCGCTGGGAGACCGCATCATCGTCCAGGGCACCCGGCCGGGCGCGGCCCGCAGGGACGGCGAGATCGTCGGCCTGCACCACCCGGACGGCAGCCCGCCGTGGGACGTGCGGTGGTCCGAGGACGACAGGGTCACCGAGTACTTCCCGGGCCCGGACGCCCGGATCCACCACTACGAGCACGAGCGGGCGAGCGGACCCCGACCGGACCTGTTCGCCGGCTGACGGACCGCCGCCGTGAGCACCCCGGCCGACGCCGGGTCCGCCCGGCCCGAGGAGGAAACCATGACACCCGTGAGCTCGGACGGTCCGCGCCGTCCCGTCGTCCTCGGCGTCGACGCGCTCGACACCGGCCGGATGACCGCGGTCTGGGCCGCCGACGAGGCCGAACGCCGCGGGCTTCCGCTGCGGCTGGTGCACGCCGTCCCGCCCCTGTTCCGCGAGTTCCGGGCGTTCGACGAGGGCCGCTACCACAAGGCCCTGCGCCAGCGCGCCGACGAGGCGCTCGACCGGGCTGCGGGCACGGCACGGGAACGGCACCCGGAGCTGGAGATCGTCACGGTCGTGGAGGAGGACGTGCCGGCGCTGGTGCTGTGCCGCGAGTCCGCCCACGCGGCACTGGTCGTGCTCGGCTCCCGGCGGCTCAACCGGGCCCAGGAGGCGCTCAGCACCTACTCGGTGACCGTCCCGGTGAGCGCCCAGTCCCACTGTCCGGTGGTGGTCGTCCGCGACCCCGAGCACGTCACCCAGGACCCGCCCTACGTCGTGGTCGGCGTGGACGGCAGCCCGTCCGCGGAGAGCGCAGTCGACTTCGCCTTCGACCTCGCCGCCGAACGCCGGGCCGCCCTGCGGGCCGTCTGGGTGTGGCGGCGTCCGCCGGTCGGCAACCTCGACGAGCTCGCCACCGAGCACACCCTGCGCCGACTGCTCTTCGAGTCCACCGCCGGACGCCACGAGCGCCACCCCGACGTGTCGGTGACCCACGAGCTGGTGCACGGCCACCCCGTCGAGGAGCTCGGCGCAGCCTCCGACCACGCCCTCGCCATCGTCGTCGGCCGCCGCGGCCGGGGCGGCTTCACCGGCATGCGGCTCGGTTCCGTCCCGCACGGCCTGCTGCACCGCGCGCACTGTCCGATCGTGACGGTGCCCGTTCCCCGCACTGAACCGGCCCCGAGGTCGAGGAGCGACCAGTGACCCCTCCCGTCGTCGTCGGATTCGACGGCTCTCCCGAAAGCCTCGCCGCCACCGAGTGGGCGGTCCGCGAGGCGCAGCGCCGCGCGTGCCCCCTCACGCTCCTCCAGGCCTGGCCCTGGCCACGGCGGGACGTGGTGGGAAGCGATGAGACCTACCTCCGGAGCGTGGCACGACTCTCGGCCCGGGAAGCCGAGTTGCGCGCCCTGGAGCTCGACGTGCCGATCGGTTCCGCGCACGTCCGCGCCGAAGCGGTCGAGGCGCTGGAGGAGGCGGCGCGCAGCGCCGCGGTGCTCGTCCTGGGTTCGCGGGGACTGGGCACCGTGCACGGCTACCTGACCGGCTCGGTGAGCCAGGAGGTGCTGGGCCGAGCGGCCTGTCCGGTGGTGCTCGTCCGGGCCGGGGAGGGTGAGGGCGACGCCGCCGTCGTGGTGGGACTCGACCTCGCGCACCCGGCGGACGAGGTGCTGGCCTTCGCCTTCGAGGCCGCCTCCGTCCGCGGCGCGCCGCTGCGCGTGATCCACGCCTGGGAGCCCCCCGCCTTCCGCGACTACCTGACCTTCGACGCGATCGGAGGGCTGGAAACCGACTTCTCCGAGGCGGAACGGGATCGGTTCACCGCGATCGTCGACCCCTGGCGGGCCCGCCACCCGGACGTGGACGCGACCTCCGAGCCGATCCTCGGCAACGCGTCCGCCGTCCTCGTCGCCGCGGCCGGGACGGCCCGGCTGCTCGTCCTCGGCCGCCGCACCCGCCACCACCCGCTGGGCTCCCGCCTCGGCGCGGTGGCCCACGCCGTGATCCACCACGCGCGTTGCCCGGTGGCGGTCGTCCCGCACGGCTGACCGGGGACCCTCCGGAACCGGATCCGGGCCGAACGGCCCGCGCGCGAGCAGCCGCGCGGCGCGAACCTGGTGGTGACGAAAGGTGGAGACCATGCACACCGTGATCGTGTACGAGAGCATGTACGGCAACACCCGCGAGATCGCCGAGGCCATCGCCGAGGGCGTCCACCAGGCCGATCCCGCAGCGCGGGTCGACTGCCTCCCGGTGACCGAGGCCGGCGCGGAGGTGACGCGCACCGCGGACCTGCTCGTGGTCGGCGGCCCGACCCACATGCGCGGCATGTCCTCCGGGGTCAGCCGTCACATGGCAGCGTCGGCCGAGAGCCACAAGGAAGGCCACGAGGACGCCGCCGCCGAGGCACGGGAGAGCGCCGGAGGGCCGGGCCTGCGCTCGTGGTTCCACCACCTCCCGGAGACCGAGTCCGGCACCCACGCCGCCGCCTTCGACACCCGCGGCGCGACCGCCGGATCCGGCGGCGCCGCCAAGGGCATCGCCCAGCGGCTCTCCCACCACCACTACGACATGGTCGCCGAGCCCGAGGGCTTCATCGTCGACGGCGTCGACGGCCCGCTGCACGCGGGCGAACTCGACCGCGCCCGCGCCTGGGGCGCGGCCCTGGTCTGAACGACCCGCAGCCGTCCCGCAAGGGGATCCATGCAGCACCGCACCGTCCGCGACGTGATGACCCGGACGTGGTCGTCGGCCACCGCGAGACCACCTTGGTACGAGCGTGGTGTGGCGTTCCGGCTGGGCCGGCTGCGCCGGGCCCGTGGCCCCGGGATCCGGTTGGCCGTCGTCCTCGCCCCCGACGAACGGCCGGCCGATCCGCTCCGGGGGCAGCGGTGGACGTGAGCTCCCGGGCCGCCGGCCCGGACCGAGGAGGCGACATCATGGCCGGAGGAACGGTCATCGTGGGTGTGGACGGGTCCGAACAGTCCCGGCGGGCCCTGCGCTGGGCCGTACGACAGGCCTGGCTGACCGGCGCCCGGCTGGAGGCGGTCCTCGCCTGGGAACCGCCGTTCTCCGGAACGGGTGGAAGCGTGACGGCCGACGGTCAGCGCGACCTCCAGGACGTCGCGGCGAAGGTGCTGGCCGAGAGCCTGGAGAGGACCGTGGGAACGGACCCGCCGGTGGAGATCACCGCCCGTGCGCAGGAAGGCACCCCGGCCCAGGTGCTGCTGACGGCGGCCGCCGAGGAGGACGTGACGCTCCTGGTCGTCGGCAGCCGCGGGCTCGGCGGGTTCACCGGCGCGCTCCTGGGCTCCGTCAGCCAGTACTGCGCCCAGCACGCGCCGTGCCCGGTGACGATCGTGCGCGGCCGGTAGGGCCCGCCTCCCTCACGGGTGGGGCGAGGCCGGACCGGACCGATCGGATGCCGTCACCCGGTGATCCGTTCCCGACCACCGCGAGGATCCGGTGCCGGCGCGTCAGGTCCGGGCGTCGGTCGCACCGTCATGACGCCCGTCACGACGGCGGCGCCGCCAAGGCCACCACCGCTTCCCGTGCGGCGCCGGTGCCGCCTCCGGCCGGCGGCCGTCCCCGCTCCGCTGCGGCCGGGACGCCCCGGCCAGGGCGCGCAGCCGCTCGTAGAGCTCCCTCTCCTGCGCCTGCGGACAGGCGGGGATCCGGACCGCCACGGTCACACGCAGGTCGCCCCTCGCCCCAGTGCGCCCCGCCCCCGCCTCCCAGTGCGGCAGGCCGCTGCCGGGGATGCCGAGCACGGTGCCCGGCTGGGTGCCCGGCGGCACGGCCAGCGACGCCTCGCCCTCCGGCGCCCGGCGAAGAGGTCACCGAGGTCCAGGCCGGCCAGCAGGTCCTCGACGGGCGCGGTGGCGGCCGCCCCGGCCCGGCACCGCCGAGCCACCGGAGGGGGCCGGCCCGCGGGCGGTCACCTGGGAGGAGGCCGAGCGGCTCGTCACGGCGTCGCTGCTGACCGGGCTGATCGAACCGGCCGAGTACCGGGAGTCCCTCGCGCTGCTGGCCGAGGCCGAGTACGCCCGCAGCCCGCTGCACCTGCCGCAGCTGTGAGCTCGTGGGGGCGGGGGTGACACTGGTCCGGGGGGCCGCAGAAGGGAGTGGACGGATGCCTTCCGACGGACACGACGCGTACCGCGCCCTGATCACCGAGCTGGCCGGCCTGGTCCGGCTCGCTCACGACGCCCTGCGGGGTGCCACGGCCGTGCTCACGGATCCGGCCGGTGACACCGTCGGGATCCCGGCCGCCGAGAAGGCCCTGGCGGAGCTCCGGGAACGGATCGAGGAGGACGCCGCCGGCGCTGTCGGCGGGCGGGCCGGGGTCGTCGCCGGGGTCCACGTGGGCACCGGGGCGGAGGCCCTGGGGCAGCTGGCGCAGCGGTTGCTGGAGGCGGCGTGGGCGCGGCAGGAACGGGAACCCTTCGCCCCGCACCTGCGCACTCCGCTGGACGGGATCGCGCACGCGGCGCTGGGCGTGGTCGCGCGGGCGGCCGACGCCCTGGAGTCCGGGGCGCCGGAGGACGTCGCGGACGTGCTGGCCGGGCCGCCCGAGGTCGGGCAGCGTCAACGGCTGCTGTACGAGGTGCTGGTGCGGAGCGAGGACGTGGATCCGGTCGACGCCGCGGACCTCGTGCTGCTGTCGTGCTGCTACCAGCAGTGCACCGACCTCGCCGGGGCCATCGCCCGCCATGCCGGGCTGTTCGCGCGCCGGGGTTCACGGCAGGCCGGCGAGGGCGGTCGCCTCCGATAGCAGGCGTCGGGTCGGTTCGTGGAGCACTGCGCCCCGGTGGGTGACCAGCATCGGGCCGAGGACCGGATCCGTCGCAGGGTCCGTGCCCGGCAGGAGCCGGGCGAGCAGCGCGAGAGCGTTGTGGGCGTACGCCCGTGAGGCGGTGGCGGGCACCTGTGCGGCCAGCTCACCGGCGCCGATCACCGTCACCCCGTCGCCGACCAGCGTGGTCGTGTCCGGCCCGACGCCTTCGACGGTCCCTCCGTCCGGGCCCGCCGCGAGGTCCACCAGCACCGAGCCGGGCCGCATCGCCGCCACCGCCGCCTGCGTCAGCAGGACCGGGGGCATCCGGCCGGGGAGGCCCGGATCGGTGATCACCAGGTCGTGGTGCGAGACGGCCTCCGCGAGCCCCGCCGCCCAGGCGGAGCGCTCGTGCTCCAGCGTGTCCCACAGCTCCCGGTCGTCCGCGACCGGGTGCAGGCCGGGCAGGTCGAGCGGTTCGACCCCCAGAACGGCCGCCGCGGCCCGCTCACGGCGACGGAGTTCGACGACCCGCACCGGAGCGCCGAGGCGGCGGGCCGTGTCGGCCGCCTGGAGGCCCGCGTGACCGGCGCCGACGACGAGGACCCCGACCGGGTCGAACAGCCCGCCCGCCGCGCCCCAGGGCGGCAGGCAGCGGTCCAGGCGCGCGGCGGCCAGCAGCACCGCCCGGTACCCCGCCACCCTGGCCTGGGAGGCCGCGGCGTCCAACGGGTAGGCGTCGGAGCGGTCGGGCGGGGCCAGGTCGAGGCCGATCGCCGTGACGTCGCGCGCCGCCCAGTCCCGCACGGCGTACGGGATCCGCTGCGGGCGCAGCATCGCGACCATCACCGTTCCCGGGCGCAGTGCGCGGGCCCGGGCCCCGGCCGGGGGGTGGATGCCGAGCAGGACGTCCGACCGGCGCAGCAGCTCGGCCCGGCCGGCGACGGCGGCACCCGCGCCGCGGTAGTCGGCGTCGTGGTGCCCGGCGCGGGCGCCGGCGCCGGGCTCGACCAGGACCGCCGCGCCGAGGCGGCCGACGTCCGGCACGAGACCGGGCACGAGGGCCACCCGGCGCTCGCCCGGGACGGTCTCCCGGAGCACTCCCACCACCGTGATCACCATCGCGTCCTCCCGAGGTCGGCCCGCACGGCCAGTATGTCCCGTTTGCCCGCCCCCTTCGCGTGGTCGGATACTCGTGCACGGACAACCGCGCGCGGCAACGGCGGAGGGAGCCGGGCATGGCCCGATCCAGCGGGTGGCAGTTCTGGGTGGACCGCGGCGGGACCTTCACCGACGTCGTCGCCCTGGCCCCGGACGGCCGCCTGCTCACCCACAAGCTGCTCTCGCACGGCCCGGCCCGCCACCGCGACCCCGCCATGGCCGGGATCCGGGCCCTGCTTCCGCCCGGCGCCCGGATCGACTCGGTGCGGATGGGCACCACGGTGGCCACCAACGCCCTGCTGGAGCGGACGGGCGAGCCGACCGCGCTGGTCGTCACCCGGGGCTTCGCGGACGCGCTGCGGATCGGTTACCAGAACCGGCCGCACATCTTCGCCCGCGAGATCGTCCTGCCCGAACCGCTGTACACCCGGGTGGTCGAGGTGGACGAGCGGATCACCGCCGACGGCGAGGTTCTGCGCCCGCCCGACCTCGACGCACTTGCCGAGAAGCTGCGCGGCTGCCTCCGCGACGGCCTCCGCTCCGTCGCCGTGGCGTGCCTGCACAGCTACCTGCACCCGGCACACGAACGCGAGATCGGGCGCCTCGCCGAAGGACTCGGCTTCACCCAGGTGTCGTTGTCCAGCGAGGCGAGCCCGCTGATGAAGCTGGTGCCGCGCGGGGACACCGCCGTGATCGACGCCTACCTCTCCCCCGGCCTCCGGCGCTACGTCCGGCAGGTGGCCGACGAACTCGCCGGTGTCCGGCTGATGTTCATGCAGTCCAACGGCGGCCTCGCCGAGGCCGGGCACTTCCGGGGCAAGGACGCGATCCTCTCCGGTCCGGCCGGCGGCATCGTCGGCATGGTGCGGATGTCCGAACTGGCGGGCTTCGAGCGGGTGATCGGCTTCGACATGGGCGGCACGTCGACGGACGTGTCGCACTACGCGGGCGAGTACGAGCGGGTGGTGACCACCCAGGTCGCCGGGGCGCGGCTGCGGGCGCCGATGCTCGCCATCCACACCGTCGCGGCGGGCGGGGGCTCCGTGCTCCGCTTCGACGGCGAACGCCTGCGGGTCGGACCGGACTCGGCCGGCGCCGACCCGGGCCCGGCCTGCTACCGGCGCGGCGGACCGCTCACCGTCACCGACGCCAATCTGCTCCTCGGACGGATCCAGGCCGCGCACTTCCCGCACGTCTTCGGACCGGACGGCGACCAGCCGCTCGACGCCGACGTGACGGGACGCCGGTTCGGCGAGCTGGCGGCGGCACTGGGCGACCGGTCCGAGGAGGAGGTCGCCGAGGGCTTCCTGCGGATCGCCGTGGGCAACATCGCCAACGCCGTCAAGCGCATCTCCGTCCAGCAGGGCCACGACGTCACCCGCTACGCCCTGACGACCTTCGGCGGCGCCGGCGGCCAGCACGCGTGCGCGGTCGCGGAGGCCCTGGGCATCCGGAGCGTGCTGGTCCCGCCGATGGCCGGCGTGCTCTCCGCCCTCGGCATCGGCCTGGCCGACACGACCGTCCTGCGCGAGCGCGCCGTCGAACGGCCGCTGGCGCACGGGGAGACGACCGCCGTCCAGGAGCTCGCCGACGAGCTCGCGGCGGCCGTCACCACGGAGCTGCTGGATCAGGGCGTCCCGTCCGAGCGCATCCGCCTGACGCACCGGGCCCGGCTGCGCTACGAGCGCACCGACACCGCCATCGCGGTACTCCTGGACGAACCCGCCGCCATGGCAAGCGAGTTCGAGAATCGGCACCACGCCACGTACTCCTTCTTGATGGACCGCCCGATCGTCGTCGAGGCCCTCGTGGTGGAGGGCACCGGCCTCACCGAGCAGCCCGAGCTGGACACGCCGCCCCCCGCGGCCGGTGCCGGAGCCACCGCCGTTCGGCTGTACACCGGCGGCGCCTGGCGGGAAGTCCCGTTGCTGGAGCGCGAGTCGATGCGGCCGGACGACACCGTCACCGGACCTGCGATCATCGCCGAGGCCAACGCCACCACCATCGTGGACGACGGCTGGCGGGCCACCGTGACCCCCGCCGGCCACCTCCTGGTCGAACAGGTGCAGGACCGCACCGAGGAGCGCGTCCCGACCGCCGCCGACCCCGTCCTGCTGGAGGTCTTCAACAACCTCTTCATGGCGATCGCCGAACAGATGGGCGCACGGCTGGAGTCCACCGCCCAGTCGGTCAACATCAAGGAGCGGCTCGACTTCTCCTGCGCCCTCTTCGACCCGGACGGCAACCTCGTCGCCAACGCCCCGCACATCCCCGTCCACCTCGGCTCGATGGGCACCACCGTCAAGGAGGTGCTGCGTCGGAGCGGCCCACGCCTCCGCCCCGGCGACACCTTCGCCGTCAACGACCCGTACCACGGCGGCACCCACCTGCCCGACGTCACCGTCGTCAC
This sequence comes from Streptomyces sp. SP17BM10, assembly GCF_036322405.1. NCBI lineage: Bacteria > Bacillati > Actinomycetota > Actinomycetes > Kitasatosporales > Streptomycetaceae > Streptomyces > Streptomyces sp. SP17BM10. Next base: position 158,685 of record NZ_JAQYXB010000637.1, read on the forward strand.
CCCGGTCTTCGGCCCGAGCGGGCACGAGGAGGACGGGCGCGACCTGCTCTTCCTCGTCGCCTCCAGGGGCCACCACGCCGAGATCGGCGGCATCACCCCCGGCTCGATGCCCGCCGACAGCCGCGAGATCCACGAGGAGGGCGTGCTCTTCGACGACTGGCTGCTGGTGGCGGACGGCCGGCTGCGCGAGGCCGAGACGCTGCGACTGCTCACCGGGGCGCCGTACCCGTCGCGCGACCCGGCCACCAACCTGGCCGACCTGCGCGCCCAGGTCGCCGCCAACCGCAAGGGCGTCGACGAGGTCAACGCGATGATCGAGCACTTCGGCCTCGACGTCGTCCAGGCCTACATGCGACACGTCCAGGACAATGCCGAGCTGGCCGTGCGCCGGGCCGTCGACGGCCTCTCCGACGGCTCCTACCGCTACGAGACCGACTCCGGCGCCGTGATCGCCGTCTCCGTGCGCGTGGACCGCGAGAACCGCGGTGCCACCATCGACTTCACCGGCACCTCACCCCAGCTGGACGGCAACCTCAACGCCCCCTCCGCCGTGGTCACCGCCGCCGTCCTGTACGTCTTCCGCACCCTCGTCGACGACGACATCCCGCTCAACGACGGCTGCCTTCGCCCGCTGCGGATCGTCGTGCCGCCCGGCTCGATGCTCGCGCCCCGGTACCCCGCCGCCGTCGCGGCCGGCAACGTCGAGACCTCGCAGGCCATCACCGGCGCGCTCTACGCCGCCCTCGGCGTCCAGGCCGAGGGCTCCGGCACCATGAACAACCTCAGCTTCGGCAACGAGCGACGGCAGTACTACGAGACCATCGCCTCCGGCTCCGGCGCCGGGCCCGGCTTCGACGGCGCCGACGTCGTGCAGACCCACATGACCAACTCCCGCCTCACCGATCCCGAGGTCCTGGAGTGGCGTCTGCCCGTCCTCGTGGAGGAGTTCGCCGTCCGCCCCGGCAGCGGGGGCGACGGTCGCCGGCACGGGGGCGACGGCGCGCTGCGACGGCTGCGCTTCCGCGAGCCGGTGACGGTCAGCATCCTGTCCGGCCACCGCCGCGTCCCTCCGTACGGACTGGCCGGCGGCTCCCCCGGTGCCCTCGGCGCCAACCGGATCCTGCGCGCGGACGGCACCGTGGAGGTCCTCCCCGGCTGCGGCAGCGCCGACCTCGCGGCCGGGGACGCGGTGGAGATCCTGACCCCCGGCGGCGGCGGATACGGCCGACGGCGCGGAGACGCTCCGTCCCCGGGATGACGCACGTTCGGCCGACAAGGTGTCAAGGACGGCGGCCGGCGCCCGCGCGCAGGCGCCGGCGGTCACCAGGGACGTCGCACCCGCTGCGCGGTGCCGGGAGGCGGCCGCGTCCTGATGGCCAGGCCGGATGATCGGGCCGGATCTGCTCCTCGTGGGCGGCCCCGGCACGCGGCACGCCCGGGCGTTCGAGGTCACAATGAGGCATGCGACCAAGCCCAGGCCCGGCCGGTCCGCCGCCGGTGACCGCCGATCCGGCCGCCGCGCGCGGCGAGCACTGGTGGCCGGTGGCGACGGCGATCGCAACTGCCGCCCTGCTCCACGTGGCGCTTCCCACGGCGTACCGGCCGACCCCCGTATGGGTGGTCCCGACGGTCATGTTCACGCTGCTGGCGGTACTGATCACCGGCGACCCGGGGCGGATCGACCGTCAGAGGGCCTGGCTGCGCGTGGTCACCGAGGCCCTGATCGCCTTCGTCACCGTGTCGAACCTGTACGCCGGCGTCCGACTGGTGGTGGACATCCTCACCAACAACAAGCTGTTCGCCGACAACGCCACCGGCCTGCTGGCCACCGGCGGAGTGACCTGGGTGACGAACGTGATCGCCTTCGCGCTCTGGTACTGGGACCTGGACCGCGGCGGCGCCGCCGCCCGCGCCCACACGCCCTCCGCGAAGGCGGCGTTCGTCTTCCCCGAGATGCAGCACAGCGCCCACACACCGGCCGACTGGGTGCCACACTTCGCCGACTACCTGTCGCTGGCCTTCTGGACCGCGACCGCGTTCAGCCCCACCGACGTCTCGGCGATCAGGCGGTGGGCCAAACTGCTGATGATGGCGGAGGCCACGGCCTCGCTCATCGTGGCCACCCTGGTGATCGCCCGTGCGATCAACATCCTGCAGTGAACCGAGCGGCGTCGACCACCCGCGGATCGCGAGGTCGTTCGACGGCCGGTGAGCGCGGACCCGGCCGCGCGTGGTGACGCCGGGCGGGCCGGCAAGTCCCGCGAGGGCAGTCGGGACGTCGGTCAGTCGGTGGGCCGGACCCGCCGGCAGCGTCACCACGAACGTCGTCGGTGTCAGTCGGAGACGCGCACGGCGAGCGCCGGCCTGATCCGGGCCGCGTGCCGGGCCGGGCCGAGGGCGGCCACCAGGGAGGCCAGCAGGGTGGTGGCGACCAGGGCGAGGATGGACCACCACTCGATCGGGAAGCCGCCGTCGAGGCCGGTGAACGCGGAACTCTTCTGGTACATCAGCCAGGTGGTGAGCACTCCCAGGACGCTGCCCAGCACGACGCCCTCCAGCGCGACGAAACCGCTCTCCCACAGGAACGAGCGCTCCACCGTCCGGGCCTGGCAGCCCAGCGCGCGCAGCACGCCGATGGTGCGCCGGCGCTCCCGCACCGCCCGGACCATGACGACGCCGAGGCCGGTGATCCCGATCAGCAGACCGAGGGCGAGGAAACCCTGCATCAGCCGGAAGAAGGCGGTGTTGGCCGCGAACAGGCGGTGCACGTCGGCGGCGATCGGGGTCGCCACCAGTCCGGCCGAGAGGTGCTCACCCTGGAGGCGGCCGGCCACCGCCTCCGGGGAGGCTCCCGGCGCTGTGCGGACCAGGGCACTGGTGGTCCGTGCGTCGGCCCCGAACTGCTGGGCGACGGCCCGGTCGCCGGCGATGAGCGGGTAGCTGGTGGCACTGTTCCCGTCGGCGGGGTAGAACGCGATCCCGCTCTTCAGGATGCCGGCGATCACCTTCTGCTCGGACCGCCCCGTGCCGGGGTCGGTGAGCGTGAGCGTGTCTCCGGGGGCGAAGAACTTGCCCGGCGGGCCGCCCGTGGAACCGAAGACCCCGTCCACGACGACGTATTCGGAGTTGCCGGCGAGCGCCTGCCAGACGGCCCGGTCGTCCGGGAGGCCCGGCAGCCGGTCCCGGAACGCGATGCTCGTGAGGCCACCGTCCGGCACACCGACGACCGCCGCGTCCAGTGGCCGTGTACTGCGGTGCCCGGGGTCGGTGGCCTGCCCGCGCGCGCCGAGCAGCGGTGTGAACGCGGCGACCTGGTTCGCGAGCGGGTCGGTGCGCAGGGCCGCGAGCGGGTCGGCCGCACCCGCCTGCGGGTTGTAGTCGAGCCGCAGGGTGTAGCCGGCGGTGGCGTCCCTGGTGGCCTGGCCGACGCTCGCGTTCACCATGCCGGAGATCTCCGTGAGCAGGACCAGGACCAACGCGATGAGGGTGTACATCACGAGGGTCGAGCCGGTGCGGAAGCGCTTGGACAACGGGTAGGCGGCGGCGAGTCGAAGGGCGAGCCCCTGCTGGGTGGGGCGTGCCATGACCCGGCGCAGCGGCCGCAACAGGACCTGCTGGTTCTCACTGACCAGAACCACCGAGGAGAAGGCGGCGAGGCTGCCGAGGATGACGTAGACGGCCATCGAGGGCGTGTCGAACACGCGCGGGCGCGCCACGCTCGCGGTCAGGGACCAGACGAGGACGAGGCCCGCGGCGGCGCTGACGACCGCGCGGCGCGGCCATCTGCGCAGGGCCGGCGGCACTGCGAACGCGACGGCCAGCGCGGGCAGCAGGTAGGCCTGTTCCGCCTGGCTGCGGGCGACGGCCGGGACGGCGGCCGCCGCGCACAGCGCGGCCAGCGCACCGGAGAGCACCAGGAGCCGCCGCCTGGGCCCGCGGCCGGCTCCTGCCGGCTGTTCGCGGATCGCGGCGATGACGTTGAAGCGGCTGATCCGGGCGCTGGTGACGGCGATCGCGGCCAGGGCGATGACCAGCCCCATCGCGGCGCCGTTCAGCAGGCTGGTGGGGGTGACGGCGAAGGCGATGGAGAGTCCGCCGCCGTCCGCCGACCAGCCGCGGAAGATCCTGGCGGCGATCAGCGCGACGCCCCAGCCCACGCCGACGCCGACCGCCACCCCGGGGATCACGGCGGCGAGGGCGTAGACGGCACCCTCCAGGGTGAAGGAGCCGACCAGCCGCGAGCGCTTGAGGCCGACCGCCCTGAGCATGCCCAGCTGCGGCTTCCGCTCCTCGGCGAGCATCACGAAGATGTTCACCAGCAGCAGTGCGCCGGCGATGATGCTGAAGCTTCCGATCATGAGGAACAGGGCCCCGAGGGAGTCTCCGGTCCGCCGTGCCTCCTGGAGCACGGTGTGCTTGGGCGTGTCGACCACCGTGCGCGCCGCGTCGGGGCCGAGGGCGGTGCGGATCTTCTCGGTGACGGGGTCGGTGAGCTTCTCGCCGCTCTGCACACCGCCCCGGTTCGAGACCATCGTCACCGACACGGGTTGCGCGCCCGCAGCGGCGGCCGCCGCGTCCAGGGCACCCGGCGGCAGGAACGCGTCGCGGTTCGTATGGCCACCGAGGCCCGCTCCGGCCAGTCCCTGCTGGGGCACCACGCGCTCCACGCGGTAGTCGGCGGGCCGCCCGTACAGGTAGAGCGTGATCGTCTGCCCGCTGCCCACCCGGAGCGAGCGGGCGAGGGGTTCGTTGAGCACCACCTGGCCCGGCCCCGGGGTAGGTCCGTTCAGGCCCGACCTTCCGCCGGGCTTGCCGAAGTGGCCGGCCTCGCCCAGGTCCATCTGCCACGCGAGCACCCGCGGTTCGGCGACTGGCCGGGGGCCGCCGGGGTTCGCGGCGGACGCCTGGGCCACCTGGGCGGTGAGCACGCCGTCGACCGCCGGATCGGCGGCGAGCGGCTTCAGCCGGTCCGCCGCGGCCGGGCCGGCGGCACCGGTGGCGACGACCCGTTCGTCGACCGGGCCGAGCGTCTGGTAGGCCTGCTGCCGCACCGAGAAGGCGAGGGTGTCGCCGACGACGAGCGCTCCGACGATGATGGCCGTGCCCAGGACGGAGCCGGTGACGACCAGGGCCGCCTCGGTGCGGCGACGGGCGACCTGGCGCAGCGCCAGGCGGCGTACCACCGGCTGGCGCACGGCGATCAGCAGGAGGGCGAGCAGGGCCACGGAGAGCGAACCCAGCACCGGCACCAGGAGATTCGGGTACACGGCTCACCCCGCGTCCTGGAGCACGGCCCGGCGGTGGTCGGAGACCAGGCGCCCGTCGCGCATCCGCACCAGGCGGGGGAGCCGGCGGCCGATCGCCTCGTCGTGGGTGACCAGCACGATGGTCTGGCCCTCGTCGCGGTTGAGCGACGTGAGAAGGTCCATCACCTGGTCCGCCATCGTGCTGTCCAGGTTCCCGGTGGGTTCGTCGGCCCAGACCACCGCCGGACGGGCGACCAGGGCCCGGGCGATGGTGACGCGCTGCTGCTCACCGCCGGACAACTCGCTCGGACGGTGCGTCACCCGGTCCGCGAGACCGATCCGCTCCAGCATGCCGATGGCGCGGGCGCGGGCCTCGCGCGGTGCGGTGCCGGTGAGCAGCAACGGGAGTTCGACGTTCTCGGCGGCCGAGAAGACGGGGATCAGGTTGAAGGCCTGGAAGACGAAGCCCATGGCCCTCGCCCGGTGCTCGGTGCGTTCGGCGTCCGACATGGCGAACAGGTCGCGGCCGTCGACCTCGACCCGGCCGGCGTCGATGTCGTCGAGGCCGGACAGGCAGTTGAGCAACGTGGTCTTGCCCGAGCCGGACGGGCCCATGACACCGACCAGTTCCCCGCGTCCGACGGTCAGGTCGAGGTCGCGCAGGGCCGTCACCTCGACCGCCCCGGTGCGGTAGACCTTGCGGACCCCGGTCGCGGCCAGCAGCGGTCCTTGGTGGTTCATGGCGGATCCCGGTGTCAGTGGTGCCAGCGGTGTCAGTAGGGCTTCGGCCTTCCGGACGGCGTGCGCATGTCCAGGGGCGGGGGCTGCTGCAGGCGGGGCCGGATGACGACCTTGATGCGGATCATCTCCGCCACCTCCTCGGGAATCGGGCTCACCGCCCACTCTCGCCGCCGTCGCCGTGCACGGGCAGGGGCCGACGGGTGCCCGTCGAGGGGTGCGCAGGACCCCCGGCCGAGGGGGCCGGTCGGCCCTGCTGCCGGGGCGGGGACCGTTCCTACGGTGGTGGCGTGGGGGCCGTACCACCCGCGGAGGACGTGATGACGACCGGTGAACGCTCCGAAGCCCGCCCCGGGTCCGCAGCGAAGAAGCGGGGCCGGCCGTGACCGGCGACGGCCGGGCCGTTCTCGCGGCCGCCCCTCCCCCTCCGGCCGAGGGAGCTCCCGATCCACGCGAGCCCCTCGACCGTCTCTTCCGAGACCTCCGGACGTCCGCGGGCGGGCTCACCGAGCGTGAGGCCGCACGGCGCCGGACCGTCTACGGGCCCAACGCGCTCACGCGCCGGGAGACGCGCCGCTGGCCGCGCGAGCTCGCCCGCCAGTTCACGCACCCCCTGGCGCTGCTGCTCGCCTTCGCCGCCGTGCTGGCGGCGGCGAGCGGGGCGCCGAACGTGGCGGCCGCGATCGTGGCGGTGATCCTCCTGAACGCCGCGCTCGCCTTCGCCCAGGAGCGGCAGGCCGAGCGTGCGGTGGAGGCCCTGGCCGACTTCCTGCCCGACGAGGCGACGGTCGTCCGGGGCGGCCGCCCGCGGCCGGTGCCGGCGACCGACCTCGTGCCGGGCGACGTGCTGGTGGTGGAGGAGGGCGACCGGGTCTCGGCCGACGCCCGGCTGCTGTCGGGTGGGGTGGAGGTGGACCTCTCCACGCTGACCGGCGAGTCCGTCCCCGTGTTCCGCTCCGCCGACCTCACGGACGCCTCCGGTCCGCTGCTGGACGCCCGGGACCTCCTGTTCTCCGGCTCCGCCTGCACCGGCGGGCAGGCCCGCGCGGTGGTGACCGCGACAGGCATGCACACCGAGCTCGGCCGGATCGCCGCGCTGAGCCAGCGCACCCGCCGCGAGGAGAGCCCGCTGGAGCAGCAGGTCAAGCGGGTCGCCCGGCTGATCGCCGTGATCGCGGTCGGGGTCGGACTCGCCTTCCTCCCGATGGGCCTGGCGGCCGGTCTCTCCCTCAGCGCGGCCGTGGCCTTCGCCATCGGCCTGCTCGTCGCCAACGTGCCGGAGGGCCTCCTGCCGACGATCACCCTGGCGCTCGCCTCCGGGGTGCGCGACCTGGCCCGGCGCGGTGCGGTGGTCAAGCGGCTGTCCGCCGTGGAGACCCTCGGTTCGACCACGGTGATCTGCACCGACAAGACCGGCACGCTGACCGAGAACCGGATGCGGGTCACCGCGGTGTGGACCCCGGGTGCGCCCCCGGACGGGGAGGTGCCCACGCCGGACGGGGCGGTCCTCGCGCTCGCCGACGCCGCCGCCACCTGCACCACCGCCGATCCGGAGGCCGGGCACGGCGACCCCACCGAGCTCGCCCTCCTCGACCTGGCCGCCCGGCTCGGCACCGGCCGGCCGCCGGACGCCCGGGACCACGAGCGCCGTGCGCTGTTCCGCTTCGACCCGCACGTCAAGCTCATGACCACCGCCGACGCCCGCGACGGCACGACCGTCCTGCACACCAAGGGCGCCCCGGAGGAAGTGCTCACCCACGCCACGCAGTTGCTCGAACACGGCACCGTACGCCCGCTCACCCCCGGCGACCGCACCGCGGTGGTCGAAGCCGTCGGCCGGCTGGCGGCGCGCGGACTGCGCGTCCTCGCCGTGGCCCGCCGGGCACTGCCGCCGGGCGCGGCGCCCCCGGCCAGGCGCGAGGACGCCGAGCGCGACCTGTGCCTGACCGGTCTGGTCGCCATGGCCGACCCGCCCCGGACCGAGGTGGCGGACGCCATCGGGCAGGCCCACCGGGCCGGAATCACCGTGCACGTGGTCACCGGGGACAACGGGCTGACCGCGGCCGCCGTCGCCGAGCAGGTCGGCATCGGCCGGCGGGGCATGCGCATCGTCACCGGCACCGAGCTCGACGCACTGGGCGACGACCGCCTGGACGCGCTGCTGGCCCGGGGCGAGGAGGTGATCTTCGCCCGCACCTCGCCGGAGGCCAAGCTCCGGATCGCCGACGCACTGCGGGCCGAGGGCCACACCGTCGCCATGACGGGGGACGGCGTCAACGACGCACCCGCGCTGCGCCGCGCGGACATCGGTGTCGCCATGGGCCGCGCCGGCACCGAGGTGGCCCGGGAGTCCGCCACCATGGTGCTCACCGACGACAACTTCGCGACCATCGTGGCGGCCGTGGAGGAGGGGCGGCGCACGTACGACAACATCCGCAAGTTCATCGTGTACATCTTCAGCCACGCCGTGCCCGAGGTCGTCCCGTTCCTCGTCTTCGCCCTCGCCGGAGGCGCGGTGCCGCTGCCGCTCACCGTGATGCAGATCCTCGCCATCGACCTCGGCACCGACACCCTCCCGGCCCTCGCCCTGGGCCGCGAGCGCGCCGAACCCGGGCTGATGGACCGACCGCCCCGGCCCCGCTCGGAGCGGGTGATCCGCCCGGCCATGCTCGCCCGGGCATGGGGCTTCCTCGGCCTGATCTCCGCCGCGCTGGTCATGGGCGGTTACTTCCTCACGCTGCACCTCGGCGGCTGGCACCCCGGCGACCCCACCGGCCCCGGCAGCCCGCTGCACCTGCACTACCAGCAGGCCACCACCGTCGCGTGGCTGGGCATCGTCGCCTGTCAGATCGGCACCGCCTTCGCCGCCCGGACGGACCGGGCCCCCCTGCGGGCCGTCGGCGTCCTCGGCAACCGCCAGCTCCTCGGAGGCATCGGCTTCTCGCTCGTGTTCGCCGCGGCGATCGTCTACCTGCCCGCGCTGCACGGCGTGTTCGGCACGGCGGCCCTCTCCCCCGCCCAACTCCTCACCGTGGCACCGTTCCCGTTCCTGGTCTGGGGCGCGGACGAACTGCGCCGCGCGGTCGTCCGGCACCGCAAGGCCGCACCGGCACCCGCCGCGACACCCGAACCACCCGTCCCGGCACCGGTCCCGACCGGGCAGCCCCCGCACCACCCCCTGCCCGTCCTGCTCGCCCGGCACGGCTGGAGCGCCCACCGGCTCACCCACGCACTCGGCGTCGGCGAGCACGCCGCCGCCGAGATCGTCGCGCACGCCCACCGCGTCGCCGCCCAGCACGGCCACCGGGCGAGGTGAAGGCCACGGCAGTTCGGGGTGCTCACATACGACGCCGTCGCCGATGCCTCCGCCTGGCCCCTCTCGCCTTCGCAAGGCCGACCGCGCCGGGCCGCCCCCTCGTCGGCACGCCGGCTGCCTCCTGCTGGCCTTCGTGGTCCCTGCGGCCTCCGTCCTGCGGAGCGCCCGGGTGATCGCGTTGGGCGCCGGGGCCCACAGCGCCCGCAAGGCCTTCCGACGCGGCTGGGCGAGGGCCGGCGAGGAGGCCGAACGGCCCTGGTGGGACGACCGACCGGGCCTTCGGACGGGGGCCTGCGGCACTGCCCCGCGCCGGTGTGCCGGGCGGACAGTGGCAGGGACGGAGCCCCCGGCGCGTCGACGCCGTCGGGCGCACCCTGCCAGCGCGTCTGGAGGACGCCATGCGCCGTGTCATCCGCTTCCGCGACCTCGGCCGGGAGGACGTCGGCCTGGTCGGCGGCAAGAACGCCTCGCTCGGCGAGCTGATCAACGGCCTGGGCCCCGCCGGGGTCCGGGTGCCCGACGGCTTCGCCACCACCGCCGACGCCTACCGCGAGCTGCTCGCCGCCGGGGGCCTGCACGAACTGGTCGCCGAGCAGGTCGACCGGCTGCACGCCGGTGCCCCGCTTTCCGAGGTGGGCGCCGCGATCCGGTCCGCCGTCCTGGCCGCTCCACTGCCGCCCGCCTTCGAACACGACGTCGTGGAGGCGTACGAGCGGCTCGCCCGCGAAGCCGGGCGGGAGGACCCGGACATCGCCGTGCGCAGCAGCGCCACCGCGGAGGACCTGCCGGAGGCGAGCTTCGCGGGCCAGCAGGAGACCTTCCTCAACGTCCGCGGCGCCGGGGCGCTCCTCGACGCCTGCCGCCGCTGCTTCGCCTCGCTGTTCACCGACCGGGCGATCGACTACCGCGAGCGGATGGGCTTCGACCACCTCTCGCTCGCCCTGTCGGTCGGCGTCCAGCTCATGGTCCGCTCCGACCTCGCCGGCGCGGGCGTGGCGTTCACCCTGGACACCGAGAGCGGCTTCCCCGGCGTGGTGGTCGTCAGCGCCGCGTGGGGACTGGGCGAGACGGTGGTCAGCGGCCAGGTCGACCCGGACGAGTACACCGTGTTCAAGCCCGTCCTCAAGGACCATCACCTCGACCCGGTGGTCAACGTGCGGCTCGGGGCCAAGCGCCGCAAGGCCGTGTACGCCGGGAACGGCTCCACCACGACCGTCGACACCGACCCCGACGAGCGGGCCCGGCCGGTGCTGGGCCAGGGCGACATCCGCACGCTCGCCGAGTGGGCGGTGGCCGTGGAGGAGCACTACGGCTGCCCGATGGACCTGGAGTGGGCGAAGGACGGCATCAGCGGGCAGCTGTTCCTCGTGCAGGCCCGGCCGGAGACCGTGCAGTCCCGCCGCCACGGCGAGGTGCTGCGCCGCTTCCGGCTGACCGGCACCGGCGACCCGCTGGTGGACGGCATCGCGGTCGGCGAGGCGATCGGCGCCGGGCCGGTGTGCGCGCTGGCCGAACCGGTCGGGCTGGAGCGCTTCCCGCAGGGGGCCGTCCTGGTCACGGCGATCACCGACCCGGACTGGGAGCCGCTGATGAAGCGCGCCGCCGCGATCGTCACCGACCACGGCGGGCGCACCTCGCACGCCGCCATCGTCAGCCGCGAACTGGGTGTGCCGGCCGTCGTGGGCACCGGCTCCGCCACCGCCGTGCTGACGGACGGACAGGAGGTCACCGTCTCGTGCGCCGAGGGAGCGGACGGCCACGTCTACGCGGGCCGGGTCGCGTACGAGTCGACCGAGACCGACCTCGGTTCGCTGCCGGCCACCCGGACCAAGGTCATGCTCAACCTGGCCGACCCGGGCGCCGCGTTCCGCTGGTGGCGCCTGCCCGCGGACGGCGTCGGGCTGGCCCGCACCGAGTTCGTGGTCGCCCACCAGGTGCGGATCCACCCGATGGCGCTCGTCCACCCCGAGCGGCTGACGGCCGAGGACCGGCGGACCGTGGACGAGCTCACCTACGGCTACCCCGACCGGACCGACTACTTCGTGGACCGCTTCGCCCACGGCGTGGCCCGCATCGCCGCCTCCCGCTGGCCGGACCCGGTGGTCGTGCGCACCAGCGACTTCAAGACCAACGAGTACGCCCGGCTGGTCGGCGGCACCCCGTTCGAGCCCACGGAGGCCAATCCGATGATCGGCTGGCGTGGCGCGAGCCGGTACTACGACCCGGGGTACCGCGAGGGCTTCGCCCTGGAGTGCCGGGCGCTGCGCCGGGCCCGGGACGAGCTCGGCCTGACCAACGTGGTCGTGATGATCCCGTTCTGTCGCACCCCGCAGGAGGCCGACGAGGTCCTCGCGGTGATGGCCGACAACGGTCTGACGCGCGGCGCGAACGGCCTGCGGGTCTACGTCATGGCGGAGATCCCGTCGAACATCCTGCTGGCCGAGCAGTTCGCCGAGCGCTTCGACGGCTTCTCGATCGGCAGCAACGACCTCACCCAGCTCACCCTCGGCGTCGACCGGGACTCAGGCCTGCTCGCCCACCTCTTCGACGAGCGGAACCCGGCCGTCACCCGCAGCATCGAATCGCTGATCGCCACCGCCCACGCGGCCGGCCGCCACGTCGGCCTCTGCGGCCAGCGCCCGAGCAACGACCCGGACTTCACCCGGTTCCTGGTCCAGGCCGGGATCGACGCCGTCTCCGTCACCCCGGACAGTTTCGCCGCCGTGAAGCGGGCGGTGGCCGCCGCCGAAGCGGCGGGCTGAGGCGCCTGCCCCGGCGGACAGGACGTGCTCTGACTTCCGGTCAACCGCCGCGTGCCCGACGCCCCCTGCGCACGCGGCCGAGGACGGTCTGGCCGCGGCTCGTCCGCCAGCGTGACCTCGCGTGCCGGAGCACCGTCTCCCACTGCTGGCGGACCTCGTTGTCGGGCGGGCGCTCGCCGCGGTGGATCCTGGCGAGTTCGTCCTGCACCTCCCGTCCGAGCGCCGCCGAGGCCACGGTCGCGAACATGGCCCCGAAGAGGGCGGAGAGCATGGCGAAGACCGCTCCGATCGCGCCGTAGCGGTTGGCGTAGGAATTGAAGAGCTGGGGCAGGTAGACGGCCATGGCCACCGAGTAGGCGCCCAGCACCGTCGCTCCGATGCACCCGAACGGCACCAGGTCGCGCGCGGGGATCCGGCGGGCGGACAGGAGCCTGCCGCCCCAGACGAGGAAGACGGCGGTCAGCGGCGCCTCGACGACGGTGGCGGCCAGCTCCAGCGGCCGGCGGCCGAGCACGGCGTGGAGCCAGCCGCTCAGCGCGGCGTACACGGCCACCAGGACGATCCACTTCAGGCCGTTCACCGTGTTGCGCACACTCAGCGGCAGCAGTTCCCAGCCCTGTTCGAAGAGCCTCTGGGCGGCCCGCGCGAAGCTCGACACCGAGATGAGGAGGAACACCACTCCGAAGACGCCCGCGGTGGCCGACTCCCCGGTGGAGGACGAGACGGAGAGGACGTGGCGCACGGCGTCGGCTCCGTCCCCGGTGAGGCCGTAGCGGTCGATGACGCGGTCGGCGACGTCCTTGCCGCCCCAGCGGACGACGAGGGCACTGCACAGGACGGCCAACGGCACCAGTGCCGTCAGCCCTGCGGAGGCCAGGGCCATCGAGCGGTCGAAACCGACCAGTCGCTGGAACCGGTTCACCACGCGCAGCGCGAAGGCCGGGCGGAGCCAGAAGGTCGCCGTCCTCAGGATGGTCTCGCGGCTGATCCGTGTCGTCTGGGCCTCCGGAGATCCGGGCGCCGTCGCCCCACCCGCTCGGTCCGTGCCGGGTGCCAGGAGCAGCGCCCTACCCCGATCCTGGGCACCCCGGCCGTTCCCGGCCAGCCAGAGGCATCCACCGGAGGCCCGCTCAGGCGGTCACGGTGGGTCCCGCCCCGCCGATGGGGCCCTGTGGCGGGCCGAACGGCCCTGCCGACCGGCGGCAGGCGGCGGTCCCATGGATGGCGGAGGCCCGGTTCCCGTGCCGGGCCCTGGACCCCGGAGGCACGGCCGTGCTGACCGACGACACCCGCGCCACCGGCCGACAGCTGATGCACACCGCCCGCGGGCGGACCATCGCGGTGTCCCGCTTCAGCCCGCAGGTGCTGCCGGACACCGGACGCGTCATCCTCGGCACGGCCTGCGAACCGCACGACACCAGGCCGCGGCCGTCGAGCGCCCGCAAGCGCCGGCGCGCTGCCCGAGACCGCGGCCTGAACCCCACAAGGACACGCTCGGCATTGGAGCCCCGGGAGACCGACATGACCACGAACAGCACCACGACGATGCGCACCAAGCGGTGGACCCTGCGGCTCGACATCTTCGAGGAAGGCGACGACACCAAGGTCCACGCCGTCCTCGACACCGGCGACAACGTCCTGGAGAGCCACACCACCGCGCGCCGCAGCCCCCACGACCCGCCCGTCCCCGAGATCGGCGACGAGTACGCCGCCGCCCGCGCCCTCATCGACCTCGGCCACCGGCTCCTGCGCGCCGGTCTCTCCGACTCGGCCGCCAACGCGCCCGCCGACGAGGACTGACCGGGTCGGCGGCCGGCCACACGGTCGGCCCACGTCGCGTGCCGGCGTGCGAGACCGGGAACCACCCGGGCAGGCCCGGCTGAGGCTGTACACCTTCTGGCACCGGATCGACCCGCTCAAGACCTCGGAGAACGCGGGCGCCGAGGTCTGGGCGATCATGGCGGTGCTCGGCCCGGCCCTCGTACCCGTGCCGTTCATCCCCGGTGTCCGGTCCGTCTCCAAGTGGACGAGGGTCCACCGGCTGGTCCGGCCGGCGCCGCCACGACCGCTCGCAGGACTGACGGGGGCGAGGGGCCGGCCGACCCCTGCTCACGGATGCGGGACGATCACCACCGGGCCGTGGGCATGGTGGATCACCCCGTGGGCCACCGGTCCCAATCTCAAAGCGGCCAGGGGTAGTCGGCGGATACGACGGCCCAGGACGACCAGGGCGGCCGTCCGGGAGACCTCGACCAGTGCGCTGACGGCGGACCGGCCCGTGACCTCACTCGTGACGCGGACGTCCGGGTACGTGTCCCAAGGGCGGGCCACGGCCTCTCCGAGCCCCGGCTCCCCTGCGGAGGTTCCCCGGTCCCGTGCCGCCAGGACCCGGAGGCCGGCCCCGCAGCGGGCCGCCTGCGCGAAGGCGAAGTCGAGCACCTCGTCGCACGGCCGGTCCGGCTCGACCCCGACGACGACCGGGCCCCGGCCCGCTTCCGCGTCCTCGGCTCCGGGGCGGACCAGGACGACGGGGCAGTGCGCCTCGGTCGCCGCCCGCAGTGCCACGGAGCCGGTGAGTCCGGCCGGGCCGCCGGGGCCGCGCGAGCCCAGCACCAGCAGGCCCCTCCGCCGGCCGGCGGAGGCCAGGACGCTCCACGGTGTGCCCGGGACGGCCTCGCAGGTGATCGCCAGTTCGGGCAGGAGGTCCGCGAGGTGCTCCCGGAGCACCGGCACGAACCCCGGCATTCCCTGCGGCGCGTCATCGCCGAACGCCCGGGTGTCCCGGGTGACGGCGACCAGGCGCAACCCGCAGCCCCGGCGGTACGCGTCGTACGCGGCCCAGCGGGCGGCGGCCTCGCTCGGCGCGGAACCGTCGACGCCCGCCACGACTTCGAAGGACATGGTCCGACTCCTCCCTCCCGACGCTTCAGGACTCCGGCACGATGGCGACCGCGCACCCGGCGTGGTGCAGCGCCGCGTGGGCCACCGGCCCGAGTCGGCCGACCGGGGTGCTCCGGCGCCGGCCGAGCACCAGGAAGCGGGCCTTCACCGACGCCTCGACGAGCACCTGACCCGCGCCGCCCGGTTCGTCGTCCTCGGTGAGCGGCACGTCCGGGTACGCGGCCCGCCAGGGCGCGAGGGCGGTCGAGAGCAGTTCGCGCTCCGACCGGCCAGGACCTCCGGGCGGCCACGCGTGCACCGCGCGCAGCGCCAGCCCGTGCCGGCGCGCCAGGTCGAAGGCGAAGTCGAGGGCCGCCCCGGCAGGGCAGCGGGCGTTCACCGCGACGAGGACGTGGTCCCGGGGCACCGGGTCCTCGGCCGCCGGGGTCACGAGGACCGGGCAGCCGGCCCGCGCCGCGACGTGGAGGGCGGTCGCGCCCACGCGCAGTCCGGGGAAGCCGCCGTCCCCGCGCGCGGCCAGGACCAGCAGTTCGGCCTCCTCCGCCGCCGCGACCAGGGCAGCCGTGGCGACGTCGTGCACCTCCTCCGCCCGCACCGCCAGCTCCGGGTGGCGGACGGCCAGCACGTGCCGCACCTGCGCGAGTGCGCTCCGCTCGCCGCACCGGGGGCGGGTGTCCCGCCCCGACAGCAGGTGCGGCATGAGCGGCAACGCGTGCAGGACGCGCAACCCGCGCCCCCTCAGCAGGGCTTCCTCCGCGGCGAGGTCGGCCGCCCGCAGGCTCGCGGACGAGCCGTCGACCCCCACCGTGACGGGCAGTTCCATGACGGCCATCTCCTTCCGGTTCGACGAACGGCCACACTCATCGTCCCGCCGGCCGCGGGCCGGCGCCAGGACCGGGTGGGCCGGCCCGGGGCGGGACCAGCGGCCCCCGTTCCCGGGACCACCCGCCCCGGCCCGGCCCGCGCGCTCACGCCTCCGCGGGGGTGATGAGGCCGTAGTGGCCGTCGTAGCGGTGGTAGAGGACGTTGCCCCGTCCGGTGGCCGTGTCGGTGAAGAAGACGAACGGCGCCCCGGTGAGGCCGAGGCGGTCCGCCGCCTGCGCGACCGTCAGCTCCGGGACCGCGTCCGTGCTCACGCCGAGCCCGGGGACGGGGGCGGCGAGCACGCCGGCCGAGGCGATCCGGTGGGTGCCGTCGTGCTCGTCGCGGTGGACGACGGCGTCGAAGCCGGTCGCGGCGTCGGTGAACAGGTGGAACGCGTGGTCCATGGCCTCCAGGTCGAGCACCGCCGTCAACGGGCTCTCCCGGCGCAGACCGTAGGACTTGCGCCGCACGATGCGCCGTTCCTGCGGCGGGCGCGGGACGTGCTGCGGGCGGTGGTCCTCCCGACCGGGCCCGACCCGGACGCCGTGCGAGATGGGGTGGTGCCGCTGGCGGGCCCGGTCGAGCCGGGCGAGGAGGCGGTCCTGGAGGAGGTCGACGGCCTCCTGCATGGTGGCGGCGGCCACGTGCGCGCGGACCGGCCGTCCGTCGAGGTCCACCACGGCCTGGGCGACGGACGGACGGACGATCGCGTGGTGCGCCTCCTGCGTGAGCTTCACCCGGACGGCGAGCACGGGCTCGTGGATCCGGCCGAGCACGGCGCGCACCTTGGCCCGGGCGTAGTCGGGCGCGGCCGAGGACACGGCCCCCCGGGTCGTGATCTCGACGTCGACGGCGGGCGGGCTCTGCGGCGGGTTCATGCGCGTGCTCCGTTCGGGACGGCGGCCGAGGAGGTCCGGACGGTGGTCCCGGTGGTGCCGAGGAGGATGCCGAGGGCGTTGTCGAGCGGGCCGATGCCGGCGAGGCCGCCGGTCCGCTCGACGAAGGAGGCCGCGGCCTCGGCCTTGGGCCGCATCGAGCCCTCGGGCAGGTCGAGCCGGCGTAGGTGCCCCGGGGTGGCGGTGAGCAGGGGGCGGGGCCGGGAGGTGCCGAAACCGGTGAACACGTGGGTGACGTCGGTGAGGATCAGCAGCGCGTCCGCGTCGAGCTGTTCGGCGAGCAGCGCGGCCGTGCGGTCCTTGTCGACGACCGCCTCGACGCCGGTCGTCCGGCCGGTGGTCCGGTTGCGGACCACCGGCACTCCGCCGCCGCCCGCGCAGATGACGACGGTGCCGCCACCGAGGAGTTGCCGCACCACGGGCGCTTCGAGCACCGCCTTCGGCTCGGGCGAGGGCACGACGCGGCGCCGGACCGCTCCGTCCTGCGCGGTGGACCAGCCGAGTTCGCGGGTCAGCCGGACGGCCTGGCGGTCGGTCAGCGGCTGCCCGATGAACTTCGCGGGGTGCTTGAACGCCGGGTCGTCCGGATCGACCTCGGTGTGGGTGACCAACACGGCCACCGCCCGGCCCGGCAGGCGGGCGAGGAGTTCCCGGGCGAGCAGGGTGCCGATCATGCCCTGGGTCTGGGCACCGAGGACGTCCAGCGGGTAGGGCGCCGTCAGGGCCGGGTCGGTCTCGCTCTCGACGGCGAGCAGGCCGATCTGCGGTCCGTTGCCGTGCGTGACGACGACCTCGTGCCCGGCCTCGACGAGTTCGGCGAGCGAGCGCGCGGCCTCCCGGACGTGGTGCAACTGGACCTCGGCGTCCGGGTGTTCGCCCCGGCGGAGCAGGGCGTTCCCGCCGAGTGCGGCGACGATGCGCATGATCAGTCCCTCCCGAGCGTGGCGACCAGGATCGCCTTGATGGTGTGCATGCGGTTCTCGGCCTGCTCGAAGACCAGGCTGGCGGGCGAACGGAAGACCTCGTCGGTGACTTCCAGCCCGTCCTCGCCGTGCTCCTCGGCGAGTTCGGCGCCGAGGTCGGTGCGGCGGTCGTGCAGGGCGGGCAGGCAGTGCAGGAACGCGGTGTCCGGGTTGCCCGTGGCCGCGAGGGTCTTGGCGTTCACCTGGTAGGGCCGGAGCAGTTCGATGCGCTCCCGCCACTTCTCCGGAGCCTCGCCCATCGAGACCCAGACGTCGGTGTAGAGGTAGTCGGCGCCGCGCACCCCCTCCGCCACGTCCTCGGTGAGGGTGATCCGGGCACCGCTGCCGAGGGCGAGCTGCCGGCTCGCGGCGACCACCTGCGGCTGCGGCCACAGCGCGCGGGGCGCGGCGATCCGCACGTCCGTGCCGAGCAGGGCACCCATGGTCAGCAACGAGTTGGCGGTGTTGTTCCGGGCGTCGCCCAGGTAGCAGAAGGAGATCCCGGTCAGCGGCCGGCCGCTGTGCTCGCGCATGGTGAAGACGTCGCACAGGCTCTGGGTGGGGTGGCAGGCATCGGTCAGGCCGTTGTACACGGGCACGCCGGCGTGGTGGGCGAGTTCGGTGACGGCGTCCTGCTCGAAGCCCCGGTACTCGATGGCGTCGTACATCCGGCCGAGGACGCGGGCGGTGTCGGCGATGCTCTCCTTGTGACCGATGTGCGAGCCGTCCGGGCCGAGGTAGGTGGTGGTGGCGCCCTGGTCGGCCGCCGCGACCTCGAAGGCGCAGCGGGTCCGGGTGGAGTTCTTCTCGAAGATCAGGGCGATCCTGCGGCCGGTGAGCCGGGGCGTCTCGGTGCCGGCCCGGCGGGCGGCCTTCAGCTCGGCGGCGAGGTCGAGGAGGTGGTGGATCTCGGGGGCGGTGTAGTGCAGTTCGCTCAGGTAGTGGCGGCCGCGCAGGTCGACGGTCATGGCTGTGGCTCCTCGGGTGGGTTCAGTGGACGGCGTCGCGCTGGATCGGGCAGCTCATGCAGCGCGGGCCGCCCCGGCCGCGGCCGAGTTCGGACCCGGCGATGGTGACGATCTCGACGCCCTGCTTGCGCAGGTGGGTGTTGGTGGTGGTGTTGCGCTCGTAGCCGACGACGACCCCGGGTTCCAGGGCGAGGAAGTTGCTGCCGTCGTCCCACTGCTCGCGTTCGGCGGCGCGGACGTCCTGGTCGGCGGAGAGGAAGCGGACCCCCTCCAGGCCGAGCGCCTCGGCGAGGGAGCGGGCGAGGTCCTGGTCGGGGCGCACGTCGAGGCCGGCGGGCCGGTCGGGGGCGGGCACGACGGTCCACGAGCGCAGCGGTTCGGCCAGCCCGGGGTAGCGGACGAAGGTGTCCCGGTCGATCATCGTCAGGACGGTGTCGAGGTGCATGAACGCCCGGCTCTCGGGCAGCCGAACGGCGATCACCCGCCGGGCGGTGCCGAACCGGAACAGGTTCCGGGCGAGCTGTTCGACGGCCTGCGGGGTGGTCCGTTCGCCCATGCCGACCATGACCACCCCCTCGCCGACGACGTGGACGTCCCCGCCCTCGACGGTCGTCCCCGGCTCGGGGTCGGTGCCGTCGAGCAGCGGCGGGGCGGTCTCGGCGAACAGCGGGTGGAAGCGGTAGATCGCGGCGGTGTGCAGGGTCTCGCGCCGCCGGGCCGGGCGGGCCATCGGGTTGAGGCTGTAGCGGGCGCCGATCCAGCAGGAGTTGTCGCGCGGGAAGAGGTGATTGGGCAGCGGCGGGAGGGCGAAGTCCTGCGCGCCGAGGGTGTGCCAGAACAGGCTGTGCGGGTCGCGCAGCGGCAGGTCGTCCTTGAGGACGCCGCCGATGAGGTACTCGGCCAGCGTCCGGCCGTCCAGTTCCCCGCACAGCTCCCGGACCGGGTCGACCAGGGCGGGCCCCACGGTGGCCGGGGTGACCACCCGGCCGAGCAGCCAGGCCCGGGCCGGCGGCAGTTCGAGGGTCTCGCCGAGCAGTTCGGCGTAGTGGTGGACGCGCACGCCGTGGTCGCGCAGCACCTGGGCGAACGCGTCGTGCTCCTCGCGGGCGCGCTTGGCCCACAGGATGTCGTCGAACAGCAGCCCGTCGACGTTGCGCGGGGTGAGCCGGGACAGTTCCAGGCCGGGGCGGTGCAGGATCACCTGGCGCAGGCGGCCGGCCTCGGAATCGACTCGCAGGACGGACATGGTGGTACTCCTTCGTGCTCGGTGCTGGTGGACGTCGCGCTCAGGTCCGGGTGGCCGGGTCCCGGCCGAACCGCACGGCGTGCGGGCGCTTGAGCCAGATGTAGCCGGGGATGCCGAGCAGGATCGTGAACAGGCCGTAGTAGACGGTCTGGTAGCCGCTGCCCTGGATCGACCAGTAGGAGAAGACCAGCGCGAGGACGGCGACGGTGACGTCCCGGGCGAACCGCCGCCGGTCGAGCTCCGCGCGTCCCCGCAGGGCCAGCCAGTACAGCTGGGCGGCGGCGGACACCAGGTACGGGATGACGGCGGTGAGCACGCTCAGCAGCACGATCTCGGTGAAGACCTTCGTGAACCGGGTGTAGCTGACGACGGTGAGCACCGACGCGAGGACCGTCGCGGAGACGATCCCGAAGGCGGGCACCTCGCCGCGGGTCCGGCCGAACGCGGCCGGGAACAGGCCGTCGCGGGCCGCGGCCATCGGCATCTCGGCGCAGATGAGCGTCCAGCCGTTGAGCGCGCCGAGCCCGGAGACGATCGCCGCGACGGCTACCAGGTTCCCCGCCCAGGTGCCGCCCGCGATGGTGTTGAGGGCGTCGGTGAACGGCGCGGTCGAGCCGACGAGTCGCGCGTGCGGGACGGTCCCGAACACCGCGAGGGTGCCCAGCAGGTAGATCGCGGCGCAGGCCAGCGTGCCGTAGACGGTCGCCCGGGGCACGTTGCGCCGCGGCTCCCGGACTCGCCCGGCGGCCACCGAGGCGGTCTCCAGCCCGATGTAGCTGAACAGGGCGATCGCCGCGGCCGCCGAGACCGCCCCGACCGCCGAGGTGCCGGAGGCGTTGAAGGCACCGAGGTTGCCGGACCTGACGAACAGCAGTCCGGCCGTCGCCATGAACGCCAGCGGGAGGAACTTCAGGACGGTGGTGACCACTTGGAAAGCGCCGATGCTGCGCACGCCGGCGAGGTTGACGACCGCGGGCAGCCAGAGTCCGACCAGCGCGATGGCGACCGACCCCCAGGTGTGGTGCCCCTTGTTCACGAACACCTCGACGTAGCCGACCCAGGCCACCACGATGGCCGCGTTCCCGGCCCAGGCGGTGATCCAGTAGGACCAGGCGGTCAGGAAGCCCGTGAACTCGCCGAAGGCCTCCCTCGCGTAGACGTACGGGCCGCCGCTGCCGGGCACGCGTTCGGCGAGGCGCCCGAAGGTGGCCGCGAGCGCGAGCGCGCCGACGGTCACCAGCACGAACGCCACCAGCGCGATCGGCCCGTAGGGCGCGAGGGCGGAGGGCAGGGCGAACACCCCGGTGCCGATGATGCTGCCGACGACGAGTGCGGTGGCGGCCGGCAGCCCGAACGACCCGCCCTGCCGTGGTGGCCGGTCGGCCGGTGGTCTTCCCTGGTCGGCTGTGGGCATGGGGGCGCTCCTTCGTGACGGGCCGGAAGAGGGGTGCGGCCGGGGGGCCGCGTTCACTGAGGTAGATCCTCGAAGGGCGGGGCCCGCCGCAGCAGGGGACAACGGTCCCTCCTCCGTTCGCCGCTCGTCCCGGACCGACGTCCCGAGGGTCCCTGGGGGGCGCGTTGTCCAGCAATGCGCGCCCGGCGTGTGATGAGGCCGCCCTGCGCTCACCGCAGGCGCCGCGCGACCCTCCGGGACCAGTGGCCCCGTCCGGGGTCCCGTCCGTCCCTGGGCCGCCGTCAGGTCCGGCCGCGAGAGTGACGCCGGGCCACCACCGGACCACCACCGTCCCCCGGGCCCCCGACGAAGGAGTACACGGACATGGCCGGCTCATCCGCACCCGTACGGTCCGCCGCCGTCGCACACCCCCTGCGGCACCACCTCCACCGCGCCATCGGCGCCGACGACAACCCGCTGAGCCGCCCGCTCGACCGCAAGCGCAGCCGCGCCCTGCTCCTGGCCGTCCTCGGCCTGGTACTGGCGGCGGTCGCCGGCTCCGGCGTCTCGCTCGCCGCGCTGGCCTCGGGGCAGCGCGCGGCCGCCGTGACCGCGGCCCACCGGCACCGGGTGAGCGCGACGCTGCTGGCCCCGGCCGAGCAGGTGGCCGGGCTGGCGGGCCTCAGCCGGGTCCGGTTCCAGGCCACCGCCGCCTGGACGGCGCCGTCCGGGCGGCCCGCGACCGGCCCGGTCGACGTCGACCGCCCGCTCGCCTCCGGCGCCGTCACCCGCCTGTGGGTGGACGACGACGGACACCCGGCCGCCGCGCCACCGGCCACCGCCGACCTCGTCATGGACGCCGTGTTCCTCGGGCTCGCCGGGCTCGCCGCCCTCGGAGTGCTGATCGGGACGGCCCTGTGCATACGCCTGCGCCGACTCGACCACTGGGCCGACCGGCGCTGGGAACTCTCCTGGGCCCGGCTCGAACCGGTCTGGAGCGGCCGCCGCACCCCCTGACCGCGCACCGGCCGGGCGCCACCACCACCCTCGACCCCGACCAGCCCACCGGAAGGACTCCTGCCATGCCGGGACAGCCCCTCGACGACGGCACCGCACACGCCCTCGTCGCCGCGGCAGCCGCCGCACCGTCCATCCACAACACCCAGCCGTGGCGCTTCCGCCTCGACGCCGCCCACCGCACCTTCGAGGTGTACGCGGAGCGGCGACACCCCCTCCCGCACACCGACCCGAACGGCCGCGCGGTCCACCTCTCGGTCGGCACCGCCCTCTGCAACCTCGCGGCGGCGGCCGTCCACCTGGGCTGGGAGCCCGTCGTGCGCCTGCTCCCGCGGGGGGACCGCCCCGGCCCGTTGGCCACCGTCCGGCTCGCCGGCGCCCCGCGCGCCGCGCTGCTGCGCCGCCCCGACCTCTATCGGGCCATCTGGCGCCGGCGCTCCAGCCGGGTGCCGTTCCTCGCCGACCCGGTGCCCGGCCCCGTCCTCGCCGAACTCGCCGAGGCCGCCCGGTCCGACGGCGCTCTGCTGCGCCGTCCCGACGCGGCCGAACGCGACCGGCTGCTCGCCCTCACCGCCGAGGCCGAGCACCGCTGCGGTTCCGACCCGGACCGCCGGGCCGAGAGCCGCTCCTGCCTCGCCGCCCCCGGCGCGGCCGAGGGCCTGCCCGTCTACGCCCTCGGTGCGCAGGACTCCACCGGGCACCTGCCGATGCGCGCCTTCGCCGGCCCCGCGGACGGAGTGACCACGGAACGGGCGGCCTTCGAACGGGACCCCCAACTGCTCCTGCTCACCACCCGCCACGACGGACGGACCGACTGGCTGCGCGCGGGCCAGGCCCTGCAGCACGTCCTGTTGCTGCTCACCCTCCACGGCGTGCGCGCGTCCCTCCTGCACCAGGCGCTGGAGTGGCCCGACCTGCGCGACCTCATGGCGGGCCCCGGCCCCGGGCGCGGCACCGCGCACATGCTGCTGAGGATCGGCTACGGCCCGGCCGGCTTCCCCACGCCGCGCCACCCCACGACCGTCCTCCTCCAGCAGCCCGCGGTCCTCTCCGCCGCTCGCTGACCCTCCGTCCGGGGCATCGGGGCCGTTCGGCCCTATCGGCCGGGCCCGTCCGGGATGCACGCTGTGCAGCGGCACATCCACCCCGCCGGCCCGGCGGACCCAGGACCCCGGAGAAGTCATGACGGACACCGCGACGGCCCTCCCCATCCGCGTGTTCCTGCTCGACGACCACGAAGTGGTCCGTCGGGGCGTGCGCGAGCTCATCGAGACCGAGCCCGACCTCACCGTGATCGGCGAGGCCGCGACCGCCGAGCAGGCGCTGGCCCGGGTGCCCGCCCTGCGCCCCGACGTCGCCGTGCTCGACATGCGTCTGAGCGACGGGGACGGCGTCAGCGTCTGCCGCGAACTGCGCTCGCGCATGCCGGAGTTGGCCTGCCTCATGCTCACGTCCTTCGACGACGAGGACGCGCTGCTCGACTCGATCATGGCCGGCGCCGCCGGCTACGCGCTCAAGCAGATCAGCGGCACCGACCTGATCGCCGCGATCCGGACCGTCGCCTCCGGCCAGTCCATGCTCGATCCCGGCGCCACCAGCCGCATCATGGCCCGGCTGCGGTGCGAGCGCGCCCCGCAGGAGTCCGGGCTGCCCGAACTGACCGCGCGGGAACGGGAGATCCTCGCCCTGGTCGGCGAAGGGCTGACGAACCGCCAGATCGGCGAGCGGTTGTACCTCGCCGAGAAGACGGTCAAGAACCACATCTCGCGGCTGCTCGCCAAGCTCGGCGTCGAACGACGCGTCCAGGCCGCGCTCATCGCCAACCGGACCCTCTCCCCCGCGCGGTAGGGCAGGGAGCAGCACCGGGCCGTTCCGGGCCACTCGGCAGGCCGCCCGGGACCGAACGGCCCTCGCCCCGCAGGGAGACGGCGCGAACAATCGAGTCCATGGAACCCGACCACACCCCCACCGTGAACGCACCGTTGGACGAGCGGCAGTGCCTACGCCTGCTGGCGGGCGCCTCGGTCGGCCGCGTGGTCTACACGATCGGCGCCCTGCCGGCCGTGCTCCCGATCCGCTACCGGCTCGGCCCGGACGGCAGCGTGCTCCTGCACGCCACCGCCCGCTCCGAACTGGTGCGGGCGGTGTCCGGCGCGCTGGTGGCGTTCGAGGCGGGCGAGGTCGACGCGGCGGACGGCACCGGCTGGAGCGTGACGGTGCTCGGACGCGCCGACGCCTCGGCGGGCCGCCTCCCGGGCCAGGTCGCGATCCGCATCCGGCCCGAACTCGTCACCGGCCGCCTCCTGCCGGACGGCCCGGCCTGACCGGCGTCCGCCTCAGACCCCGAGCGGCGCCGACCACACCAGCCGGGTGCCGCCCTCCTGCGGACGTTCCAGCTCGAACGACCCGCCCAGGTTCTCGGCCCGCTCCGCGAGGTTGCGCAAGCCGCTGCGCCGTCCCTGCTCGGGGATTCCCACGCCGTCGTCCTGCACGGACAGCACGACCCGCCCGCCCGCCGCCTGGAGCGCGACCTCGACCCGGGCGGCCCGCGCGTGACGCGCGGCGTTGCTCAGTGCCTCGGCCAGCACGGCGAGGACGTGTTCGGCCACCTCCGGCGGGACGTCGGTGTCCAGCAGGCCCTCCATGCTCAGCCGCGGCGCGAACCCGAGCACCGCCTGCGCCTGCTCCACCGCCCGGACGGCCCTGGCGCGCAGCCCGCGGGCCGTGGCCTCCTCCCGGGCCCGGAGGCCGAAGATGGTCGACCTGATGATCTTGATGGTCTCGTCCAGGTCGCCCACCGCGCGCAGCACGCGGTCCGACGCACCCGTGTGGTCGATGAACCGCGCCGCGCTCTGCAGCGTCATCCCCGTGGCGAACAGCCGCTGGATGGCCAGGTCGTGGAGGTCCCGGGCGATCCGGTCGCGGTCCTCCAACATCGCCAGCTGCTCGGCGTCGCGGCGGCGCTCCGCCAGCTCCAGCGCGAGCGCGGCCTGATCGGCGAAACCCAGCAGCGGACCGATCTCACGGTCGGTGAACTCGGCCGCGCCGGCCTCCCTGGCCAGCATCAGCACGCCGTCGATCTGCCCCTCGGCCCGGCCCAGCGGCACCGCGACCGCCGGTCCGAGCCCGTCGAACCGGCGCGGACCCGCGGACAGCCGCGGGTCACGGGCCAGATCGGCTGTCGTCACCGGCACACCCGAGGCGCAGGCCTCACCCGAGAGCGACCCCTCCAACGGCACCACCAGGCCCGCCCGGCCGTCCGTGTCCCCGCCCAGGGCCAGCTCCACGCGCACCGTGTCCGTCCCGGCCACCGGAACGGACACGTCGGCGAGGTCCGCGCCGGTGATCTCCCGCGCCCGCTGCGCTATCAGCTCCAGCACCTCCGAGCGCGAGCCACCGGACAGCAGCGCACGGGTGATCTCCCCGCTCGCCCCCAGCCAGCGCTGCTGGCGCTGGGCCTCCTCGTACAGCCGGGCGTTGTCGATCGCCACCCCCGCGGCCACGGCCAGCGTGGAGATCACCGCCTCGTCCTCGGCGTCGAACTCTTCTCCGCCCTGCTTGTCCGTCAGGTAGAGGTTCCCGAACACCTCCTCGCGCACGCGCACCGGCACGCCCAGGAACGTGCGCATCACCGGGTGGTGCGCCGGGCACCCGTACGACGAGGGGTGCGCGGAGAGGTCCTCCAGCCGCAACGACTGGGGGTGGTGGATCAGTTCGCCGAGCAGGCCCCGGCCGGTCGGGTACGGGCCGATCCGGGCGATGTCCTCCTCCGTGAGGCCCACGGTGAGGAACTGGGACAGCGTCCGTCCGTCCGTCCCGATCACCCCGAGCGCCGCGTACCGCGCGTCCACCAGGACGGCGGCCGCCTCGACGATCCGCCGCAGGACCTGCGTCAGGTCCAGCTCGCGGCCGACCGAGAGCACCGCCTCCAGCAGGCTGTGCACCCGGTCCCGGGTGCCCCTGGCGGCGTCGATCCGTGCCTGGAGCTCCTCCAGTAGTTCGTCCAGCCGCAACTGCGGCATCCGTGACCGCACGATCTCGCCACCCACCGACATCCTCCTCGCCCGTCCGACGCGCCAGATTCTCGCAGACATCGGCGAACTCCGGACGACCGCCGGCCCAGTCCCTCCGGCCCGCCCTCGCCGGGACCTTCGGAGCCGCAGCGGGGCTGCTCGGCCCCTGTGGCCCACCCGGCACCCGACGGGACGCTGGTCACCGGCCCGGACCGCCCACACCGGTGGCGCGGACGGCCGAGGACCGAGGAGGTCGCGCACATGTCGCACAACGTGGTGGTCGGGGTCGACGGCTCGGAGCCGAGCGCGGCGGCGGCCGAGTGGGCCGCCCAGGAGGCCCACCGGACGGGTTCCGCGCTGAGGCTGGTCCACGTCGCGGGCACCGAGGCCGACGCCCTCGCCCGTGAACTCGACGGCGTGGGCGGGGTGCCGCAGCCCGTGGCCGCGATCCGCGACCGGGTCGCGGCCGCCGTGCCCGGACTGGACTCCTCATGCGAGGTCCTGCCCGGGAAACCGGCGTACGCCCTCGCCGCCGCGGGCCACGGCGCCCGGTTGCTGGTCCTCGGGTCCCGTGGCCTCGGCGGCTTCACCGGGCTGCTGGTCGGCTCGGTCGGACTGCGCACCGCCGCCCACGCCGACTGCCCCGTCGTCCTGGTCCGTGCCGGCGCGGACGGCCGGGGCGGATCGCCCGGCGACGTCGTGGTGGGCGTGGAGGGCGACCGGCCGTGCGACGCCGTGCTCGGCTTCGCGTTCCGGCACGCGGCCGACACCGGCGCGGTGCTGCGGGCGGTCGAGAGCCGGCACCCCTCCCACGGCCCGTACGTGACGGACGCGCCGCTGGACGACCGCGAGATCACCGAGTCGCTCCGGACGGCCGAGGAGGTGCGGCTCCGGGACGCGCTGGCCCGCTGGCGGGAGAAGTACCCCGAGGTCCGCACGCAGGTGGACGTGTGCGCCTGGAACGCCGGCCGGGCACTGGTGGAGGCCTCCCGCAGCGCGTCGCTGGTGGTGCTCGGGCGGCGCGCCCCCCGGCATCCGCTCGCCGCGCCCCGGCTCGGGCCGGTGGCCCACGCGGTCCTCCACCACGCGCACAGCCCGGTCGCGATCGTCCCGCACGACTGACCCGCCCTCCCCCGGCCCCGGGGCAGGGACCAACCGCACCCGGCCCCGGGACCTTCGAACCGCCGGACGTGTCCCGATGGGCCGATACCCGGGACCCCCGCGACAGGAAGCCTTGAGGCGAAGGCGCATCCGAGCCCCGCCGAGCCCCGATCCACGACGACGCCCCGATCCATGACGATGCCCCGGAAAGGCAGCCCCGCATGCCACGCCACCCGCAGACCGAAGGCCCTCGTGACGAGGAGCCCACCAGCGTCGACCGCCTGGTCACCGCCGCCCTGACCGCCCTCCGGGAGTACGCCGACTTCACCCAGGTCCAGGTCGACCACATCGTCAAGAAGGCCTCGCTCGCCGCCCTGGAGCGGCACACCGCCCTCGCGGTGCTCGCCGTGGAGGAGACCGGACGCGGAGTGTTCGAGGACAAGGCGGTGAAGAACGTCTTCGCGTGCGAGAACGTCACCCATGTGATGGCCCGGACGAAGACGGTCGGGGTGGTCCGCCGCGACGAGATCGACGGCATCGTGGAGATCGCCGAACCGGTCGGCGTCGTCGCGGGCATCACCCCGGTGACCAACCCGACCTCGACCACGATCTTCAAGTGCCTGCTGGCGCTCAAGACCCGCAACCCGCTCGTCCTCGCCTTCCACCCGGCGGCGCAGCGCTGCTCCGCCGAAGCGGCCCGCGTCGTCCGGGACGCGGCGGTGGCGGCCGGGGCGCCGCGGCACTGCATCCAGTGGATCGAGGAGCCGTCGATGGCGGCCACCCACGCCCTGATGAACCACCCGGACGTCGCGACGATCCTGGCCACCGGCGGCAACGCGATGGTCCGGGCCGCGTACTCCTGCGGCAAGCCGGCCCTGGGCGTCGGCGCGGGCAACGTCCCCGCGTACATCGAGCGCAGCGCGGACCTCAAGCGGGCGGTCAACGACGTCGTCCTGTCCAAGTCCTTCGACAACGGCATGATCTGCGCCTCCGAGCAGGCCGTCGTCGTGGACGCGGAGATCCGCGACGCCGCGCTCGCCGAGTTCGCCAGGCTCAAGGCGCACCGCGCGAGCGCCGCGGAGAAGGCGCTCCTGGAGCGGTACCTGTTCGGGGCCGGCGACGGGACGTCCTGCTCCGGCGGCCGGCTGAACGCCGCCGTGGTGGGCCGCTCGGCCGCCGAGGTCGCCGAGGCGGCGGGCTTCACGGTGCCGGCCGACACCTCGGTGATCCTCGCCGACTGCGAGCGGGTCGGGCCGGCCGAGCCGCTGACCCGGGAGAAGCTCTGCCCGGTGCTCGCCGTGCTCACCGCGCACTCCCGCCGCGAGGGCGTCGAACTGGCCGCCGCGATGGTGGAGTTCGACGGGCTCGGGCACTCGGCCGCCGTGCACACGGAGGACGCGGCGTTCGCCGAGGAGTTCGGGCACGCGGTCAAGGCCTGCCGGATCATCTGGAACGCACCGAGCTCGCAGGGCGGCATCGGCGACGTCTACAACGCGTTCACGCCCTCGCTGACCCTCGGTTGCGGCAGCTACGGGCACAACTCGGTGTCCGGGAACGTCTCGGCGCTGAACCTCGTCAACATCAAGCGGATCGGGCGGCGCAACACCAACATGCAGTGGTTCAAGGTCCCGCCGAGGATCTACTTCGAGCGCAACTCCGTCAAGTACCTGGCGAGCATGCCGAACGCGCACCGGATCGTCGTCGTCACCGACCGGACCATGGTGGAGATCGGGCACCTGGAACGGGTCCGGGACGTCCTCGGTCGTCGCCGCGACCCGGTCGAGGTGCGGGTGGTGGACGACGTCGAACCCAATCCGAGCATCGACACGGTGCGCAAGGGCGCCGCACTGATGCGGGAGTTCGAGCCGGACACCATCGTCGCCCTCGGCGGCGGCTCGCCGATGGACGCGGCCAAGGTGATGTGGCTGATGTACGAACACCCCGAGGTCGAGTTCGCGGACCTCAAGGAGAAGTTCTTCGACATCCGCAAGCGCGCCTTCACCTTCCCCGACCTCGGCGCGAAGGCCCGGCTGGTGTGCGTCCCGACCACCTCGGGCACCGGCAGCGAGGTCACCCCCTTCGCGGTGATCACCGACACCGCGACCGGCCAGAAGTACCCGCTCGCCGACTACGCGCTCACCCCGAGCGTGGCGATCGTGGACCCGGCGCTGACCACCGGACTGCCGAAGCACGTCACCGCGGACACCGGCTTCGACGCCCTGACCCACTGCATCGAGACCTACGTGTCCGTCTACGCCAACGACTTCACCGACGGCCTGGCCCTCCAGGGCATCCGGCTGATCTTCGAGAACCTGGAGCGCGCCGTGGTGAACGGCCCGGACGACCCGGTGGCCCGGGAGAAGATGCACAACGCGGGCACGATCGCCGGCATGGCCTTCGGCTCGGCCTTCCTCGGCGCGGTGCACGCCATGGCGCACACGCTCGGCGCCACCTTCCACGTCGCCCACGGCCGCACCAACGCCCTCCTGCTGGCGCACGTCATCCGCTGGAACGGCTCGGCGCCGGCGAAGGTGACCGGCTGGCCCAAATACCAGAGCTACCTGGCCCCCGAGCGCTACCAGGCCGTCGCCCGGATGCTGGGCCTGCCGGCCGCGACCCCGGAACAGGGCGTCGAGTCCCTCGCGGCGGCCGTCGAGGACCTGCGCGACCGCGTCGGCATCCCGCGGTCCTTCAAGGCGGCCGGCGTGGACGAGGAGGCCTTCCTGGCGGCCCTCCCGCAGCAGGCCATGAACGCCTACGAGGACCAGTGCGCGCCCGCCAACCCCCGGATGCCGATGCTCGACGACATGCAACGGCTGATGCGCCAGGCCTACTACGGCGACCAGGCCTGAGAGAGGACACCGAGATGACCACCTCGCAGCAGGACCACACCACGAGCGCCTGGGACGGCTTCAAGGGCGGGCTCTGGCGGGACGCCATCGAGGTCCGCGACTTCGTCCAGCACAACTACACCCCCTACGAGGGCGACGCCTCCTTCCTGAGCGGCCCCACCGAACGCACCCTCGCCGTGTGGCGGCGGATCACCGATCGCTTCCCCGAGGAGCGGGCCCGGGGCGTGTACGACGTCGCGTACGACGTCCCCTCCACCATCACCGCACACGCGCCCGGATACATCGACCGGGAGCGGGAGTTGATCGTCGGCCTCCAGACGGACGCCCCGCTGAAGCGGGCGATCATGCCCAACGGCGGCTGGCGGATGGTCGCCGGGGCCCTGAAGACCTACGGCTACCCGGTCGATCCGGAGCTGGAGAAGGTCTTCACCCGCTACCGGAAGACCCACAACGACGGGGTGTTCGACGCCTACACCCCCGGGATCCGCGCCGCCCGCAAGGCCGGCGTCGTCACCGGACTGCCGGACGCCTACGGACGCGGCCGGATCATCGGCGACTACCGCCGCGTCGCCCTCTACGGCGTGGACCGGCTGATCGAGGCCAAGCTCGCCGAGAAGAGCGACCTGGACGCGGCACCCACCGACCCGGCCCGGATCGAGGAGACCATCCGCGGCCGCGAGGAACTCGCCGAGCAGATCCGCGCGTTGGGCGAGCTCAAGGAGATGGCCGCGGCGTACGGGTACGACCTCTCCGGGCCGGCCGGCACCGCCCGGGAGGCGGTCCAGTGGCTGTACTTCGCCTACCTGGCGGCGGTCAAGGAGCAGAACGGGGCGGCGATGTCGCTCGGCCGCACCTCGACCTTCCTCGACGTCTACCTCCAGCGCGACCTGCACGCCGGAACGTTGACCGAACGTCAGGCACAGGAGCTGATCGACGACTTCGTCATCAAGCTGCGGATCGTCCGCTTCCTGCGCACCCCCGAGTACGACGAGCTGTTCTCCGGGGACCCGACCTGGGTCACCGAGTCGATCGGCGGCATGGGCGCGGACGGCCGCACCCTGGTGACCCGCACGTCCTTCCGCTACCTGCAGACCCTCTACAACCTCGGCCCGGCGCCCGAGCCGAACATGACCGTCTTCTGGTCCCCCCGGCTCCCGCAGGGGTTCAAGGAGTTCTGCGCCCGGGTGTCCATCGACACCTCCTCGGTGCAGTACGAATCGGACGAGCTGATGCGCCCCCGCTTCGGCGACGACACCGCGATCGCGTGCTGCGTCTCCGCGATGGAGGTCGGCCGTCGGATGCAGTTCTTCGGTGCCCGGGTCAACCTCGCCAAGACCCTGCTCTACGCGATCAACGGCGGCCGCGACGAGCTGTCCGGCGAGCAGGTCGGCCCGGTCACCACGCCCGTCGGCGGGGACGTGCTCGACTACGAGGAGGTGCTCGCCCGCTTC
Organism: Streptomyces sp. SP17BM10; assembly: GCF_036322405.1. Taxonomy (NCBI): domain Bacteria; kingdom Bacillati; phylum Actinomycetota; class Actinomycetes; order Kitasatosporales; family Streptomycetaceae; genus Streptomyces; species Streptomyces sp. SP17BM10. The sequence continues at coordinate 190,411 of NZ_JAQYXB010000637.1, forward strand.
GACGAGCAGGTGGAGTGGCTCGCCGGGACGTACGTCCACGCGCTGAACGTCATCCACTACATGCACGACAGGTACGCCTACGAGCGCCTCGAAATGGCCCTGCACGACCGGGACGTCCGGCGCACCATGGCCTGCGGCATCGCCGGCCTCGCGGTCGCCGCCGACTCGCTGTCCGCGATCAAGTACGCGCGGGTCAGGCCGGTGCGCGACGAGAGCGGGCTGGTCACCGACTACGTGGTCGAGGGCGACTACCCCGCGTACGGCAACAATGACGACCGGGCGGACCGGATCGCCGTGCGGCTGGTCGAGGAGTTCATGCACAAGGTGCGCAAGCACCCCACCTACCGGGGCGCCGAGCACACCCAGTCGGTGCTCACCATCACCTCCAACGTCGTCTACGGCAAGAAGACCGGCAACACCCCGGACGGCCGGCGGGCCGGCGAGCCCTTCTCCCCCGGCGCCAACCCGATGAACGGGCGCGACGCCCACGGCTACGTGGCCAGCGCGCTGTCGGTCGCCAAACTGCCGTACGAGCACGCCGAGGACGGCATCTCGCTGACCAACACCGTCACCCCCGACGCACTCGGCCGCACCCCCGGGGACCGGGTGCGCAACCTGGTCGGCGTGCTGGACGGCTTCACCACCTGCGGCGGCTTCCACATGAACGTCAACGTCCTCGACCGCGACACCCTGCTCGACGCCATGGACCACCCCGAGAAGTACCCGCAGCTGACCATCCGGGTCAGCGGCTACGCCGTCAACTTCGTCCGGCTCACCCGCGAGCAGCAGCTCGACGTGATCGGCCGCACCTTCCACGACGCGCTGTAGTCCCGCCCCGTCCCCCACCACTCGCTCGCGGTGCCGGCACCTCCCCGACCAAGGGCGCCGGCACCGCGCCTCCGTCACGAGGAACACCCATGACCGCGACCGGCACGCTGCACTCCTGGGACCTGTCCACCGGCGTCGACGGCCCCGGCACCCGCTTCGTCGCCTTCCTGGCCGGCTGCCCGCTGCGGTGCCTGTACTGCCACAACCCGGACACCCGGTCGAGGCGCAACGGCCACCCGTGCTCGGCCGACGAGATCGTCGGGGAGGCCGCCAAGTACACCGGCTTCATCCGCGCCGCCGGCGGCGGCGCCACCGTCAGCGGCGGCGAACCGCTGCTCCAGCCGGCCCTGACGGGCGAGTTGCTGCACCGCTTCAAGCACGAGCTCGGCCTGCACACCGCACTGGACACCTCCGGCCACCTCGGCGCCCGCGCCGACGACGCGCTGCTCGCCGACACCGACCTCGTGCTGCTCGACATCAAGTCCTGGGACCGCGCCCTCCACCGGCGGCTGACCGGGCGGGAACTCGCCCCCACCCTGGACTTCGCCCGCCACCTGGCCGACGTCGGCACCGAGGTCTGGATCCGCTCCGTCCTCGTCCCGCACCTGACCGACCCCGCCGACAACGTCGAGGGCGTCGCCGCCTTCGCCGCCTCGCTCGGCAACGTCACCCGGGTGGACGTCCTGCCCTTCCACAAGCTCGGCGCCGCCAAGTGGCGCGCCCTCGGCCTCGACTTCCCCCTCGCCGACACCCCGGTCCCCACTCCGGACCAGACCGCCGCGGCCCGCGCGGTCTTCGCCGCGCACGGCCTGTACGCCTGCTGACCCGCGCCCCGTTCTTCGGGAGGCGCAACGGACCGGCCACCGCCCGAGGCTCGGGCGGTGGCCGGTCCGTTGCGCGGGGAGGCCCCGGAGGCTCAGTCGGCGTGGTGCCGGGCGGCGGCGGGGACCGTGCGGTGGCCGAGGTGGCAGGTGACGTCGACGACCCCGTCCACGCTGCGGCACAGGCGCTGGACCACCGGCGCCTGGCCGGCGTGGTCGAGCGTTCCGGTGAGGCTCACACGGCCGTCCCGGACCCGGACGTCCAGGGTGTCCGGGTCGATGCCCAGGACACGGCGCAGGACCTCGGCCCGGATCTCCTCGCGGATCGCGGCGTCGTGCCGCAGGAACACGCGGAGCAGGTCGCTGCGGCTGACGATGCCCACCAGGCGGCCGGCCTCGTCGACGACGGGCAGGCGCTTGACCCGCTCGCCCTGCATCAGCCGGGCCGCCTCCACGACGGTCCACTCCGGACGCGCGCACACGGCCGGGGCGCTCATCAGTCCCACGGCGGTGGTCGCGCGGCTGCGGGCGCGCTCGCGGGGCGGCAGGTCCGGGGCCAGGAGCAGCCCGGCGGGGTCCTCCTGGGCGGCCTCGTTGAGCAGCAGGTCGGCCTCGGAGACCAGGCCCAGCGGCCGGTCCTCCCCGTCCACGACGGGCACGGCGGTGATGTCGTGCTCGGCGAGCAGCCGGGCGATCTCCTTGAAGCCGGTGTCGGGCCGTACGTGCACGACGGCCGGGGTCATCAGTTCTCCCACGATCCGGTGGCGCATGGTCGGTTCACTCCTCTCCGATCGGCGGCACGGCCGCGCGTCGGTCGCTGGGTGTGCGGGGTCGGCGGGTCAGTCGTTCCGGTGGCGGACCACGACGACCGGGCAGGGCGCGTGCTGGACGCAGTGCTGGCTGACGGAGCCGAGCAGGGCTCCGGCGAAGCCCCCGTGGCCCCGGCTGCCGACGACCAGGAGTTCGGCGCCACCGGCCGCGTCCAGCAGGCACGACGCGGCGCCGCCCGCCAGGACGCGGGTCCTGATCTCCACCGGGGCGCCGGAACCGCGCACCGCTGCGACGCTGTCGTCGAGGATCGTCCGCGCGATGCCCGGCAGGTCCTCGTAGGCCGTGATCGGCACCGACCAGCCGTTGGTCACCGGGGGCTGCCACACATTCAGCGCCTCCACCACGGCGTCCTCCAGGCGGGCCTGGCCGACGGCCCACCGGAGTGCGTCGACCGAGGACGGCGACCCGTCGACGCCGACCACGATCCGCCGCTCGTGCGATCCGTTCTTCTCACTCACCGGTCCACTCCTTCGTGTTCTCGTCCTCCCAACCATCCGCGCCGCCGGGGGTGTTGCGAAGGACCGAACGGGCCGCGACGCCGGGACCTTCAGCCCCGTCCGCCGTCCCCGGCGAAGGTCGGGCCCGACCGGCCCGACCGGCAGGGACCATGCGCCCTGTCCCCGGGCGCCGCCGTGCGGTGCAGTCGTGGTGCCGGCAGGAGCTGCGGGCACCGGGCACACGACGAGGGAGACGGGCATGGGCGGCACGGGCATGGGCGGTACGGGCGGGGAGGGTACGGGCGGGGACGGCGACGGGCCGGCGATCGAGCTGGCCGCGCTGAGCAAGTACTACGGCCGCAAGGCCGGCATCGACCACCTGGACCTCGCCGTGGGACGCGGTGAGGTGTTCGGCTTCCTCGGCCCCAACGGCGCCGGGAAGACCACCACGATCCGCTGCCTGGTGGGCCTGCTGCGCCCGAGCGCAGGGCGGATCCGGCTGCTGGGCCTCGACCCGGTGGCCGACCACCGGCGACTCGCCCCCAGGCTCGGCTACCTGCCGGGCGAGTTGCGGCTCTACCCGGAGCTGACGGGCACCCGGACCCTGAAGCTGCTCGGGGACCTGCAGGACGCCCCGACGCCCCGGCGCGGCGAACTGTGCGAGCGGCTCGGACTGACGGCGGGCGACCTGGCCCGGCCGGTGCGGGAGTACTCGCGCGGGATGAAGCAGAAGCTCGGCCTCGTCCAGGCGCTCCAGCACGACCCCGAGTTGGTGGTCCTGGACGAACCCACGGAGGGGCTGGACCCGCTGGTCCAGGAGGTCTTCTTCGCGCTGCTCGACGAGGCCCGGCGAGCCGGGCGCACCGTCCTGCTCTCCAGCCACGTGCTGCCCGAGGTGCAGCGCGCCTGCGGGCGGGTGGCGCTCGTTCGGGCCGGACGGCTGGTCGCGGTGCGGGCCGTGTCGGCGCTGCGGGAGGAGCGCGCCCGCCGGGTGCGCCTGGTGCTCTCCGACGGGCTGGGCTCGCGCGGCCTGGGACGGGCGCAGCGGTGGTCACCGCAGTGGCACGGCGACGAGGTGCGGCTGCTCGTCCCGCCCGACGAACTGGTCCGGGGCGTGGGCGAACTCCTGGCCGCTCTCCCGGTGGCCGACCTGTCGGTGGAGGAGGCCGGGCTGGACGAGGCGTTCCTCGACCTGTACCGGCAGGAGGGCGCGCAGGCGGCGGAGGTGCGGTCATGAGCACGGGGTTCCCGCTGTTCCGGCTGGCCCTGCACCGTCGGCGCAGGATGCTCGCCCTCCTGGCCGCGGGCATGGTCCTGTTCGAGACCCTGATGGTCGCCGTGGTCCGCGCGGTGCCGCCGGAACAGTGGTTCGCCGGCGCCGGGCGGGCCGTGCCGGACACACTGAGGGCGTTCTCCGGGTCGACCGGGGACGTGTCCATCGCGAGCCACGCCGGTCTGCTCGGGGCCGGGCTGGTGCACCCGTTCTGGATCGCGATGCAGCTGACGGCGATCGGCTCGCTGGCCGCGGCGGCCGTCGCGGCCGACGTCGAATCGGGCACCATCGAGCTGCTGATGGTCCGTCCGGTCTCCCGCGCGCGGTTGCTGGCCGAGCGGGCCGCCGCCGTCCTGGCCTCCTCGCTTCTCCTCAACGCCGCGGCCACCCTGACGCTCGTGGCCGGGGTCGCGCTCTCCCCCGCCCTGCACCGGGCCGTGCCGCTGGGCGGCATCCTCGCGGCCGGGCTCCAGGGTTGCGCGTTCACGCTCTGCCTGGCAGGGCCGGCGCTGGCGGTCTCGGCCGCCGCGCGGCGCCGCGCCCCGGTCATCGGCGCCACGATCGCGCTGGGCGCCGTCGGCTTCGCCCTCAACTTCGTGGCGATGGCGTGGCAGCCGGCCGCTCCGCTGCGGTACCTGAGCCCCTTCCACTACTACACTCCGGGCGACGCCCTCGCCCACGGCACGCTCGAATGGGGGCCGTTGGGCGTCCTGACCGCCGTCGGCATCGCGGGCGCCTGCACCGCACTCCCCCTGCTGCGCCGACGGGACCTCGCGCCCTGACCCCGCCCCGCCGTGCCCGTGTCACCGCGCGACGAGGTGACGGCACGGGTCGGCGAGCAGCGGGCCGACGGGCAGCCGATCGCCTTGGTCGGCACCGACGAGAAGGGTGACCGCGACGAACGCCGCGAGCGCCGTACTGGACGAGGCTTCGCGGCAGCGGCTCGCCGCCGTGAACCGCCCGGCCTGACACCTACCCGTTCCCGGCTCCGTCGACCCGACCGAAGCCCTCCTCGAAAGGTCGGGTCGACTCGTCGTCACCCCTCCTAGCGTCGGTCCTACGACCTGCGCCGCCCGGTGTGTCCGAGGCGCGGGTCCGGTTGGACCAGCCACCCGAGGAGGAAGAGATGACAGTGGGCGCCAACGGCGTGCCAGGGGCTGCTGCCGGCCTGCCGCCGCCCGGCAGTGGGCTCGGCGGTGTCGTGCATCGCAGGTCTGCGCGACCCCGAAAGACCTGCTGCTTGTCCACCAACTCGCTCACGAAAGTGTCAGCATGCGCGATGTCTTGACCTCGGATCAGATCGACCGATTCGTTTCCGATGGCTTCGTCCACCTCGAAGAGGCGTTCTCCCGGTCGCTGGCCGATGAGTGCCGGACGTTCCTGTGGCGCGAGACCGGTCTCGATCCAGACGATCCCGCCACCTGGACCCAGCCGGTGGTCAGGCTGTGGGGATACGCGGAGGCGCCGTTCCAGCGCGCCGCGACCACCGAGCGCCTGCACGGTGCGTTCGACCAACTCGTCGGACCCGGACGCTGGTTGCCGCGTACCGGCCTGGGCACGTTTCCCATTCGTTTTCCACATCCTGACGATCCCGGCGACACCGGGTGGCACATGGATGCCAGTTACACGCCTGAGGGGGAGACCGGCTATTGGCTCAACCTCCGCTCCCGTGAGCGGGCGTTGCTGATGCTGTTCCTGTTCTCGGACGTCGACGCCGACCACGGGCCGACCCGGATCAAGGTCGGATCGCACCTGGACGTTCCCGCCTTCCTGGAGCCGGCCGGCGAACGCGGTGTGGACGGGATGGAGCTCTGCCGGACCATGGACACCGCGGGCAGGCTCGATGCCCCTGACCGCCCGCTGGCGCTCGCCACCGGGCGAGCCGGAGACGTCTACCTCTGCCACCCGTTCCTGATCCACGCCGCCCAGCCCAACCGCGGCACCCGGCCGCGGTTCCTCGCCCAGCCTCCGCTGATGTCGGCCGCACCGCTCGACCTCGACCGCGCCGACGGCGCGTACACGCCGGTCGAGCGCGCGGTGCGGCTCGGACTGAGCCAGGCCGGCGGCTCGACGGCTCGGTAAGGGCAGCCCCCGGGGCCGGCAGCAGCCGGTCACACGCGGGAGGGCGACCTCACTGGGCCCGCTACCGCGATCGCGTGCCGATGCGACCACAGGGCCTCCCGGCACCGCTCGCCGGCGTGAACGCCCTTCGAGCGGTGCCGGGCCTTGGCGGCCGTCAGCCGGCGGACCGGAGGCCGCCGGTCAGTCCTGCCACGTCCAGTCGGTGACCTCGGGCAGGTCGGTACCGTGCTCGCGGATCCAGTCGTGGTGGCGGGTGCGCCGGTCGGCCATCTCCTGGCGCAGGGCGGCGGCGCGCACGGCCAGTCCGGGGACGCGGTCGATGACGTCCATGACGAGGCGGTAGCGGTCGAGGTCGTTGCGGACGACCATGTCGAAGGGCGTCGTGGTGGTGCCGGACTCCTTGTAGCCGCGCACGTGCAGGTGCGGGTGGACGGCACGGCGGTACGCGAGCCGGTGGATCAGCCACGGGTAGCCGTGGTAGGCGAGGATCACCGGCCGGTCACGGGTGAACAGCGCGTCGAACTCGGCGTCCGGCATGCCGTGCGGGTGCTCTTCGGCGGGCATCAGCCGGGCCAGGTCGACCACGTTGACCACCCGGACCCGGAGGTGGGGCAGGTGCCGGCGCAGCAGCCCGGCGGCGGCCAGCACCTCCTGCGTCGGGACGTCGCCGGCGCAGGCGAGGACGACGTCGGGCTCGCCGGTGCCGTCCTCGGTGCCGGCCCACTCCCAGATCCCGGCGCCGCGGACGCAGTGGGCGCGGGCCTCCTCCAGGGTGAGCCAGTCGAAGCACGGCTGCTTCCCGGCCACCACGACGTTGACGTGGTCGCGGCTGCGCAGCACGTGGTCGGCGGTCACGAGGAGGGTGTTGGCGTCCGGCGGGAAGTAGACCCGGACGACCTCCGGGCTCTTGTTGAGGACGTGGTCGACGAATCCGGGGTCCTGGTGCGAGAAGCCGTTGTGGTCCTGGCGCCAGACGTGCGAGGTGAGCAGGTAGTCGAGGGAGGCGATCGGTGCGCGCCAGGGCAGGGCCCGGGAGGTGCGCAGCCACTTGATGTGCTGGTTCACCATGGAGTCGACGATGTGGACGAAGGCCTCGTAGCAGGAGAAGAGGCCGTGCCGGCCGGTCAGCAGGTAGCCCTCCAGCCAGCCCTGGCAGGTGTGTTCGGAGAGGATCTCCAGCACGCGCCCGTCGTGGGCGAGGTGTTCGTCGACGGGCAGGGTGTCGGCCTGCCACGCCTTGCCGGTCGCCCGGTAGACGGCCTGGAGGCGGTTGGAGGCGGTCTCGTCCGGGCCCACCAGGCGGAAGTCACGGCGCTCGGCGGTGGCGGCGGTCAGGTCGGCGAGCAGGTCGCCGAGGACCCTGGTGGGCTCGTGCAGCGTCGCACCGGGCTTGTCGACGGTCACGGCGTACCGTTCCAGCGGCGGCAGCGGCAGATCGCGCAGCAACAGGCCGCCGTTGGCGTGCGGGTTCGCGCCGAGGCGGCGGGCGCCCCCGGGGACGTGTGCGAGGACCTGCGGCGCGGGACGCCCGTGCCCGTCGAAGAGCTCCTCGGGCCGGTAGGAGCGCAGCCAGTCCTCCAGCTGCCGCAGGTGGGCGGGGTCGTCGCGGACCCGGTCGAGCGGCACCTGGTGGGCCCGCCAGGTGCCCTCGACCGGCAGGCCGTCCACCTCGGCCGGGCCGGTCCAGCCCTTGGGGGTGCGCAGCACGATCACCGGCCACTGCGGCCGGTGGGTGGTGCGCCCGGTGCGGGCGCCCCGCTGGGCGGTGGCGATCAGGTCGAGGGCGGTGTCCATCGCCTCGGCCATGGCTCGGTGGACGGCCGGCGGGTCGTCGCCGCCGACGTACAGCGGGAGGTGGCCGTACCCGCGCAGCAGGGCGTCGAGTTCGGCCTCGGGAAGGCGGGCGAGCACGGTCGGATTGGCGATCTTGTAGCCGTTGAGGTGGAGGATCGGCAGCACCGCTCCGTCGTGGACGGGGTCGAGGAACTTGTTCCCGTGCCAGGAGGCGGCCAGCGGGCCGGTCTCCGCCTCGCCGTCGCCGATCACGCAGGCGACCAGCAAGCCCGGGTTGTCGAAGGCCGCGCCGTAGGCGTGCGACAGCGCGTAGCCGAGTTCGCCGCCCTCGTGGACGGAGCCGGGCGTCTCGGGGGCGACGTGGCTGGGCACGCCGCCGGGGAACGAGAACTGGCGGAACAGCCGGGCCATGCCGGCCTCGTCGCGGGTGACGCTCGGGTAGGTGTCCGTGTAGCTGCCGTCGAGCCAGGAGTTCGCGAGGACGGCGGGCCCGCCGTGTCCCGGGCCCCAGACGCAGATCGCGTCCAGGTCCCGGGCCCTGATCACGCGGTTGAGGTGGGTGTGCACCAGGTTGAGGCCGGGCGAGGTGCCCCAGTGGCCGAGCAGACGCGGTTTGATGTGCTCGGGCCGCAGCGGCTCGCGCAGCAGCGGGTTGGCCATCAGGTAGATCTGGCCCGCCGAAAGGTAGTTGGCGGCCCGCCAGTGGGCGTCGAGCGCACGGATCTCCTCCTCGGGCGGTGCACCGGGAGCCGGGCTGGGGGTGACGGACATCGTGAGCGGTCTCCTCGCAATCCGTGGACGCCGCCGACGGGCGGCCGGGCCCCCATCGTCGCCCTCCGGCCGAAGCCGTCGCAGGGCCGAACGGGCCATGTTCCCTGCGGCGGAGCGGGCCGGTGGTCCCGGCTGCCCCCAGGCGGCTTCCGCCATCGTCGCGGGACGGGACGACGGGTGGCTATGCGGCGGGCGCGGGTCCCCGCCGTCCGTCGGCGGGCGGGTGCAGGAGGGTGGCGAGGAGTTCGACCCGGCAGGTCCACCACGCGGTGACCGGCATAGACGCCTGCCTCGGCGCGGTCGAGGCGGGCAGCTGCTCCGCCGCGGGGCTGCGCGACCGGGCCCTGGCCCCCGAAAAGCGGGCCGCAGAGAGTGAGCAGGCCGATGAGTATCCCGGCGGCCAGGCCGGAACCGGATGACCGGCCGGGTGCGTCCTTGTGGGCTCGGGATCCAACAGGGGGAGGTACGAATGGGCTTTCGCTCCGACAGGCCGAGCCAGAAGCAGTTTCGGGAGAGCTTCCACTACCACCTGCAGGCCGCGCTGACGGGCGAGGTGCGCACCCATACCGGGCTGGACGAGGACACCGACGACGCCCTGTGGGCGATCGCCAGCACCGCGCCGGCCGACCGGGAGGACCTCGTAGCGGCGGCCTACCGCGCCTTCGCGGGACAACTGGACGGCAGCAACGCGACCCGCCGACAGGAGGCGTACCAGCGACGGATCGAGGCGTGGGCGCAGGGTCGCAAGACCTGAGCACGCCCGTCTCGGCGCGGCCGTTCCACTGCTGCGCCGCCGGGACCGAGCGCCCTGACCGGGAGGTCCCAACAGGACCGGTGTCACCGGGACCGTTGTTCCCGTCCCCGTGACCAATGGCCCACAGACCCGCTCGCGCTGCGGCCGCGAGGCTTTCCGTGTCGGCCCCAACAGGGGTCGAGCAACGGAGAGCGAGAGTTCAGGAGTCCGTGATGGCCAAGGCGTACCTGGTCGGCAGCGGCATCGCCGCACTGTCCGCGGCGGCGTTCCTCATCCGCGACGGAGGCTTCTCCGGCGCCGACATTCACCTGTTCGAGGAGCAGGAGGAGGTCGGCGGGAGTCTCGATGCGGGCGGCACGCCCCAGGCGGGTTACACGATGCGCGGCGGGCGGATGTTCGAGGCCCGGTTCCGCTGCACTTTCGATCTGCTGGCGGGCGTTCCCTCCCTGGACGACCCGTCGAAGTCGGCCACCCAGGACATCCTCGACTCGCACGAGGAGTCCCCCTGGGACGACGCCGCCCGCCTCGTCACCGAGGGGGGCCGGATCGTCGACGGACATGCGATGGGCTTCTCCGAGCGCCACCGGCTGGAGCTGGTCAGGTGCCTGGCCACCCCGGAACGGATGCTGGACGGCAAGCGGATCACCGACTGCTTCGCCGAGGACTTCTTCACCACCGACTTCTGGTACATGTGGTGCACCACCTTCGCCTTCGAGCCGTGGCACAGCGCGATCGAGTTCCGCCGCTACCTGAAGCGCTTCGTCCACCTCTTCCCGGAGTTCGAGACCATGTCCGGGATCTACCGCACCCGCTACAACCAGTACGACTCGATCGTGCGCCCCCTGACGGCGTGGCTGCGCGACCGAGGAGTGACGATCCACACCGGCTGCCGGGTCGCCGACCTCTCGCTGAAGCCCGGCGACGGCACCACCGTCCAGCGGATCCTGTTCGCCGGCGGACGCGAGGAGATCCCCGTCGCGCCCGAGGACCTGGTGTTCGTCACCAACGGCTCGATGACCGCCGACTCCGTCTACGGCTCCCACACCGGGGCCCCGCCCGCCCCGCACACCGGCCGCAGCCCCGGCTCCTGGCTGCTGTGGCACCGACTCGCCCGCGGCCGCGAGGACTTCGGCCACCCCGCCGTCTTCGACGGCAACGTCAAGGACTCCACCTGGGAGTCCTTCACCGTGACGGCCGAGGACCCGGCCTTCCTGGACTGGATGGAGACGTTCACCGGCCGCACCACCGGCCGGGGCGGCCTGCTGACCCTGACCGCCTCCAACTGGCTGCTCACCCTCGTCGTCAACCGCCAGCCCGTCTACCAGCGGCAGCCCGAGGGAGTCTCCGTCTGGTGGGGCTACGGCCTCTTCCCGGACCGGCCGGGCAACTTCGTCCAGAAGCCGATGTCCGAATGCACCGGCGAGGAGATCCTCCACGAGACACTTCGCCACCTGAACGTCGACGCCGACGTGACGGACCGCGTGCTGGCGACCTCGACCGCCATTCCCTGCCTGATGCCCTACATCACCAGCCAGTTCCTGGTCCGCAGCCACGGCGACCGTCCCCAGGTCGTGCCGAAGGGGTCGACCAACCTCGCCTTCATCGGTCAGTTCGCCGAGGTCCCCGACGACGTGGTCTTCACCGTCGAGTACTCCGTGCGCACCGCCTGGACGGCCGTCGCGCAGCTCCTGAAGACCGACAAGCAGCCGCCGGCCGTCTACAAGGGCCACCACGACCCGCACATCCTGGCCAAGGCCCTGCACACCATGCACCGCAGGTAACCGAACCGCCGAGTGCGCCCGGCCCCTCGACCCACCCGGCCCGGATCGGCCCGGCCCTTCGCCCGCGCAACCGGGACCTTCGACACCTGATCACCCCAGTCGCCCGGCAACAGACTGCATCAGGCACAACACACCACACCCACCATGGAATTGGGAAAGGTAGGCCGCGCCATGGCCGTTCACCACGCGCACACTCCCCGCTTCGCCCACCGGTTCACCAGCCGGCTCCGCCACAACGCCGCCCACGCCACCCGGGACGCGGCCGGCGCCGCCGTAGCGACCACCACCGGCGCACGGACCCTCGCCACCGCCCGGGTCGGCCTCGGCTTCGTCTTCCTCTGGGCCTTCCTCGACAAGACCTTCGGCCTCGGCTACGCCACCAGGAGCGCGAACTCCTGGCTGGACGGCGCCTCCCCGACCAATGGCTTCCTCAGCCACGTGTCGGCGGGCCCGCTCCAGTCGACGTTCCACCACTGGGCCGGGCAGGCCTGGGCCGACTGGCTGTTCATGCTCGGCCTGCTCGGCATCGGCCTCGCCCTCATCGGCGGCATCGGCCTGCGGATGGCCGCCGTCAGCGGCACCCTGCTGCTGGCCTTGATGTGGGCCGCCGAGTGGCCACCCGCCCGCCACCTGGCCCAGGGTGCCGCCAGCGGATCCAGCAACCCCGTCGCCGACTACCACCTGATCTACGCCCTGCTCCTCGTCGCTCTCGCCGCCACCGCCGCCGGCGACACCTGGGGCCTGGGCCGGCGCTGGGCCGCCCTCCCGTTCGTCCGCGACCACGCTTGGCTCCGCTGAGCCCCGTCAGCACATCAGGCCGGCCGCGAGCCGTCGTCGCGGCCGGCCTCCCTGCGCGGCGGGCCGTTTGCCGGGCGCATCGGTGCCGTTCAGCCCTGGAAACGCCCCCTCGTGGCGGCCAGACTCAGAGCGGGCGACCCGGTTGGCGGGTCCGGAGGCCAGGAGGCAGACATGCCCGGATCCGTTCGGCATCTACCGTCCTCTGCGACGGCAGCGGCCCCGCCGGAGCATGGTCACGGACCCACCGGCGGGCAGCGGGTGGTGCGCTGGCTGGGCGGCGCCGTACTGGCCGGACACGGCCTGGTCCATCTCCTGGGCATGACCGTGCTGTGGCGGCTCGCCGAGCCGGGAAACCTGCGGTACGCCGACGCGGTCCCCCGGCCGGGCTCGTCAGCCGGCACCACGGTGGGCGCCCTGTGGCTGTCGGCGGCGGTGCTCTTCGTGTGGTCGGCGGTGCTGCTGGTGACCCGCCTGCCATGGGCGGCGGTGACCGTCGTGGCCGCTGTCGTGTCGGCGCCAGTGGTCACGCTCATGGGGTCGGCTGCGCGAGCGGGTCTGGTCGTCGACATCGGCGTGCTCATCACAGTGCTCGGCCGCACATTCGTCCCGCGGCGCGGCGCGCAGGTGAGGTTCCGGTGAGCCGGGCAGCGGCCGTCGGGCGCCCCCCGCGCACGCTCACCGGTCGGGCGCGCCGGGAATGGGCCTCCCTTGCCGTCCCCACCCCGCGGCCCGCGGTGTTCGATCCGGCCATGGTGGTGCACTTGCCCCCACCGGTGCGGCGCTGGCTGGTGCACGCCATCGCCCCCGGGACCGCGCTGCTGCGGTCGGTCGAGCTGGCCATGCACGGTGGGATCCGGCTGGGCGCCTGGCGGCGTTTTGAGGCCGCTCAGATCCTCACCCCGCCGCAGGGGTTCCTCTGGGCGGCGACCGCGCATATCACCGCGTTGCCGGTCAGCGGCTTCGACCGGTACGGCAACGGGACCGGCGAGATGCGCTGGCGGCTGCTCGGCGCGTTCCCGGTCATGTCCGGCGTCGGAGCCGATGTCACCCGCAGCGCCGCCGGTCGCCTGGCGGGCGAGTTCGTCTTCGTGCCGGCTACGGCCCTGGGGCCGGCGGTCGTCTGGGAGCCGCTCGACGACCGGCGGGCTGTCGCCCGGGTCTCGATCGGAGGGCGCGAGGTCCGCGTGACGCTGGAGGTCTCGGCTTCGGGGGCGTTGGAGTCGGTCACGCTGTACCGATGGGGCGATCCGGACCGCAGGGGCTACCGCGAGCACACCTTCGGCGCCGGCTTCCAGGACGAGGCCGTCTTCGGCGGCTTCACGATCCCGTGCACCGCGAGCGCCGGATGGTGGTACGGCACCGAGCGCCAGTCGGAGGGCGAGTTCTTCAGGTTCACCGTCGACCGTGCTGTGTACCGCTGAGGAATGCCCTCCTCGCACTCGGCCGGCAGGCCGCGCCTCGTCATCCTGCCTCTGGCCTACCGCGACTCAAGACCTGGAGCGCCACTTTCGCCCCCGGCCGGCGGGGTACCGCGGGACCGATGCACGTCGGCCCGGCGCAGGGCCGGTCCGACCGCGGTGCACAGGCCCGGAGTCCGGCCAGGAACAGGAGCGGGTTTCGTCGCCGACGAGCGGGGCCTTGCCGTACAGCAGTCGCGGTCCGCCGTCGACCACGCGGGCCCGGCGCAGGTACTCGCGGCCGACCGCCGAGTTTCCCTCGTCCGCGCCCACCAGTACGTCACCTGTCGCACCGGTGCCGTCGGCGACGTGCGCGGTCACCGTGCCCGACGGGTTGGTCCTGTCGTGGGTGAACCGGCAGCCGGGGCGCACGGACTTCTCCGGCCCGAAGAGCAGGATCTGACGTAGCGTCTGACGGCTGCCGGCGAGGTTCCCGCCGCCGGGCAAGCCCTCGACGAGCGGGAGTTCCTGCGCGTGCAGCAGGTTCAGCTGCTGGTCGAAGCGTCCATCCGGGCCCCGGACGTGCCGCAAGGGCAGCGTACGAGCGAGCGCCATCTGACTGTCCGACGGAAGGTTCACGCTGGGCCTCCGGCAGCCGTACGGCACAGGGCGGGGGTCGGCGTGACGCCGACCCCCGCCCTCTTCCGCTACCCTCCCCAGGCTGCCGTACGGCGCGGCGGCACAGGGTCAGTCGGTGGCACCGTCCTGCGGGTCGTCGGGGATCCAGGAGCCGTGCAGTCCGGCACTCACTCGGTGCGGCAGGTGCGCGGTGGCGATCCGGTCCAGGCTGCCCGCGTCCTCCCGGCCGGCCCCGGCGGCGGGGACGGACCCGGCCGGGGGTCATCGCCTCCGAGAAGGATCGTGACCGCTGGCGGTCGCCTGTCGACGCACCTCTGCACAGCCTGGGCAGGCCGGCCGGGTTGGCGTGGTGTGCTACCGGCGGCGGGCGGTGATCAGGCGCTGGAGGACGATGAAGACGAACAGCAGCCCGCCGATCACGATCCTGGTCCACCACGAGCTGAGGGTGCCCTGGAAGCTGATGACGGTCTGGATCAGGCCCAGCACCAGCACCCCCAGCACGGTGCCCAGCAGGTAGCCGGATCCGCCGGTGAGCAGTGTGCCACCGATCACCACGGCGGCGATCGCGTCCAGTTCCAGACCGACGGCGTGCAGACCGTAGCCGGAGAGCATGTAGAACGTGAGCAGCACACCGCCGAGCGCCGAGCAGAAGCCGCTGATCGCGTACACGGTGGTCTTGGTCCGCCCCACCGGCAGGCCCATCAGCAGAGCGGACTGCTCACTGCCGCCGAGCGCGTACACGTTCCGCCCGAGCCGGGTGTAGTGCAGCACGACGAACCCGGCCGCCACCACCACCAGCGCGACCAGCACGCTCGGCGATACGAACAGGTCGCCGAGCGGGATCCGGGTCTGCGCCATCGCGGTGTACGACGGGTTGGTGATGGAGATCGACTCGATGCTGATCGTGTAGCACAGGCCCCGGGCCAGGAACATGCCCGCCAGCGTCACGATGAACGGCTGGATCTCGAAGGTGTGGATCACCCACCCCATCACCCAACCGCCGGCGGCGCCCATCAGCAGCACCAGCGGGATGACGACCAGCGGCGGCCACCCGTGCCGCTCCACCAGCCAGGCGGAGACCATGGTGGACAGCGCCACCACCGCGCCGACCGACAGGTCGATGCCGCCGGTCAGCACGACGAAGGTCATCCCGACCGCGACCACGAGCAGGAAGGCGTTGTCGATCAACAGGTTGAGCAGCACCTGCCCGGAGAAGAACCCGTCGTACTGCACCGATCCGACGGTGAACATCGACACCAGCAGGACGGAGGTGACCAGCAGCGGGATCTGTGTGCGCACTCTGGTCATCAGGGCGTTGGCGTTCACGCGCCGACCTCCCGGTTGGTGGTGGTGGTGGCAGGACGACCAGGCCGCACGCCGCTCCGGCGCCCGGCGCCGCGCCGGGCGAGCTTGGCACGGAAGTTCGGCGACTGGATCAGGCAGACCGTGATCACCACGAAGGCCTTGAAGACCAGCGTGGTCTCCGGCGGGATGCCGATGGTGTAGACCGTGGTGGAGAGGGTCTGGATGATCAACGCGCCGAGGACCGTACCGCCGATGGAGAACCTGCCGCCGTTGAGCGAGGTCCCGCCGATCACCACGGCGAGGATGGCGTCCAGTTCGATCCACAGGCCGGCGTTGTTGCCGTCCGCCGCCGAGACGTTGGAGGAGACCATCAGCCCGGCGACCGCCGCGCAGAGCGCGCTGAACACGTACACCAGGCCCACCAGGCGCATCGCCCGGATCCCGACCAGTCGGCTGGCCACCGGATTGCCGCCGACCGACTCCAGCAGCAGGCCGAGCGCGGTGGAGCGGGTGAGCAGCGCGGTCAGCAGCGCGACCATTCCGCTGAGCAGGATCGCGAACGGCATCGTCAGCCAGTAGCCGCCGCCGATCAGCTTGTACGGCTCGCTGGTGATCGTGATGATCTGACCATCGGTGATCAGCTGGGCGACGCCGCGTCCGGCGACCATCAGGATCAGGGTGGCGATGATCGGCTGCACCCCGACCCGGGCCACCAGGACCCCGTTCGCGACGCCCAGCAGCACCGCCGTACCGAGCGCGATGGCGACCGCGCCGAGCACCGTGCCGAGACTCGCCGGGTCGGCGGCCTCGCTGATGTGCAGACAGGCCAGCGCGCCGGCGATGGCGACGGTGGAGCCGACCGAGAGGTCGATGCCGCCGGTGGCGATCACCAAGGTCATGCCGAGCGACACCAGGATCAGCGGAGCGCCGAAGTGCAGGATGTCGATCGTACTGCCGTACAGGTGGCCGTCCTTGAGGTGGACGGCGAAGAAGTCCGGAGTGAAGGCGAGGTTGGCGAGCAGCAGCCCGGCCAGCACCGCGGCCGGCCAGAACAGCCGGTACCGGGTCACCGCCCTGGCCCGCTGGGTGGTCGGTGCCGTGGTCATTGTTCCGCTCCGCTCGCGATGGTGGCCAGGACGCGCTCCGGGGTGAGTTCGCCGTCGTTGCTCAGTTGGGCGACCATCCGGCGGTCGCGCAGCACGCCGACGCGGTGGCTGAGCCGCAGCACCTCCTCCAGTTCGGCGGAGATGAACAGCACCGCCATGCCCTCCTCGGCGAGGTCCGCGACCAGCTTCTGGATCTGGGCCTTGGCGCCGATGTCGATGCCGCGGGTGGGCTCGTCCAGGATCAGCAACTTGGGGTCGGTGATCAGCCAGCGTGCCAGCAGCACCTTCTGCTGGTTTCCGCCGCTGAGGTTGCGGACCAGCGCCTCCGGGTTGCCCGGGCGGATGTCCAGGGCGCGGATCCAGCGCAGCGCCAACTCGTCCTGTGCGGTGCGCGACAGCGGACGGGCCCAGCCGCGGGCCGCCTGGAGCGCCAGCACGATGTTCTCCCGGACGGTCAACTCGCCGACCAGGCCCTCGGTCTTGCGGTTCTCCGAGCAGAACGCGATGCCGTGGGCGATCGCGTCGCGCGGGGTGCGCAGGTCCGTCTCGGTGCCGTTGATCCGCACGGTGCCGCGGTCCTTGTGGTCGGCACCGAACAGCAGCCGGGCGGCCTCGGTCCGGCCCGATCCCAGCAGGCCTGCCAGGCCGACCACTTCACCGGGGCGGATGGCGAGGTCGTACGGTTCGACGGCGCCCTGCCGGGCCAGCCCCTCGGCCTGCAGGAAGGCCCGGTCGGTGGCCGACGCGGAGCGCTCGCGCCGCCCGCCGCCCCCGGCGAGTTGCTCGAGTCCGGCGAGTTCGGCGCCGATCATCCGGGCGACCAGGTCGACCTGGTCGAGTTCACTGGTCAGGTACTCGCCCTCGAGCCGCCCGTTGCGCAGCACGGTCATCCGGTCGCAGATCTCGTAGATCTGGTCGAGGAAGTGCGAGACGAACAGGATGGCGACCCCCTGGTCACGCAACCGCCGCATCACGGTGAAGAGTTGGCGCACCTCGTCTCGGTCCAGGCTGGAGGTCGGCTCGTCGAGGATCAGCACCTTGGCCGAGACGTCCACCGCGCGGACGATGGCGACCAGTTGCTGGACGGCGATGGAGTGGCTGTCCAGCCTCGCGCTGACGTCGATGTCCAGCTCCAGTGTGCGGACCAACTCGGCGGCCCGGCGCCGCATCTCGGCCCAGTCGATCAGCCCGAAGCGGCGCGGTTCGCGGCCGATGAAGATGTTCTCCGCGACCGACAGGTTCGGGCAGAGGTTCACCTCCTGGTAGACGGTGCTGATGCCCGCCTGCTGGGCCTGGAGCGGACCGGCGATCCACACCCGCTGCCCGGCCAGCACCACCTCGCCGCCGTCCGCCGGGTGCACCCCGGTCAGCACCTTGATCAGCGTGGACTTGCCGGCGCCGTTCTCCCCCATCAGGGCGTGCACCTCGCCGGGGAAGAGCCGGAAATCGACCCCGTCCAGCGCCACCACCCCGGGGAACTCCTTGCGGATCCCCCGCACTTCCAGGACCGGTTGCTGACGCACCCCGGTTCTCCTCTCCTCGTGCGAACCCGGCCCGCCCGGGGAGCGATCCGCCGATCGCTCCCCGGGCGGGCGGGCTCGGTCAGTACTGGCGGGTCGGCAGTGCGGCAGCGGCCTGGTCCTGGGTGAAGACACCCTCCTGGGTCTTGATCCGCCTCGGCACCTGCTCGCCGGCCTTGACCTTCTTCACCAGGTCCATCAGCTGGTCACCGAGGAGCGGGTTGCACTCCACGTCGACGTTGATCTTGCCCTGGCTCATCGCGGTGAAGGCGTCCTTCACCCCGTCCACCGAGATGACCTTGATGTCGGTGCCCGGCTTCCTGCCGGCCTCCTCGATCGCCTGGATGGCACCCAGCGCCATGTCGTCGTTGTGCGCGTACAGCACGTCGATCTTCGGCTGGGCCTTCAGGAAGGCCTGCATGACCTCCTTGCCCTTCGCCCGGGTGAAGTCACCGGTCTGCGAGGCCACCACCTTGAACTTCGCGTCCGCCTTGATCACGTCGCCGAAGCCCGCCTTGCGGTCGTTGGCCGGCGCCGACCCCGTCGTGCCCTGCAACTCGACGATGTTCACCTCGTCGGACTTGCCCTGGTACTCCTTCACCAGCCAGTCGCCGGCCTTCTTTCCTTCCTCGACGAAGTCCGAGCCGAGGAAGGAGACATAGAGCGAGTCGTCTTTGGAGTCCACCGCCCGGTCGGTCAGGATCACCGGGATCTTGGCGTCCTTCGCCTCCTTCAGCACGGTGTCCCAACCCGACTCCACCACCGGCGAGAAGGCGATCACGTCGACCTTCTGCTGGATGAACGAACGGATCGCCTTGATCTGGTTCTCCTGCTTCTGCTGAGCGTCGGAGAACTTCAGCTCGATGCCCGCCTTCTTCGCGGACTCCTGGATCGACTTGGTGTTCGCGGTGCGCCAGCCGCTCTCCGCACCGACCTGCGAGAAGCCCACGACGAGCTTGTGGCCGGCACCCTTGTCGGCCGAGCCCCCGCCACCGCCGGAACCGCACGCGGTGAGGACGGTGACCATCGCACCGGCGACCAGGGCCGCCGCAGCTCTCTTGGACATGGTGGGACTTCCTCTCGGGTTCGTCGATCGCGCGAACGGCACCCGCCACGTGAACGTGAGGTATCGGCGCCGTTTCGCTCGAGGTCGATTGTTAGCGCTAACAAACGCCACCGGCAAGGCTCTCGCACCCCGTTACCCAATCTTGACCAGCTCGCCGAGGGCTGTCCGAAGTGCCGTCAACTCGCCTGCGGCAAGCCGCGTTGAGCCGCTGCGCGTGCGATCCGTGCCACGCGCGCAGCGCACGGAGCCTGGATGACGCGCACACCCGCCCAGCTGGAAGGCAGCACGCGGAGAGCCGTGAATCCGGGGGAAGGCTGCGACGACTTCACCTTCACCTCAGCTGCCGCAGGCGGCAGGTCAGTCGCGGCGGGCGGGTCCGGCGCTGCGGCGGAGAACCATTTCCGGGGAGATCCGGGCACGGTTGCGGGTGTGCGTCATCCCGGCGACTTCCTCGAGGAGGAGTTCGAGGGCACGGCGGCCGAGTTCCCCGAAGTCCTGGCGGACGGTGGTGAGCGGCGGGGTGAAGTACGCGGCCTCGGGGATGTCGTCGAAGCCGACCACGCTGATCTCGCCCGGCATCGCGCGGCCCGCCTCGTGCAGGGCGCGGAGCAGGCCGAGGGCCATGTGGTCGTTGGCGCAGAAGACGGCCGTGACCTCCGGGTCCTGCGCGATCCGGCGGCCCGCCTCGTAACCCGAACGGGCGCTCCAGTCGCCGCCGCCGACCTGAGGCACCCGGGCACCGCAGGCCTCCAGAGCTTGCCGCCAGCCGTCCTGGCGGTCGCGGCTCTCCATCCAGCCCACCGGCCCCGCCACGTGGTGCACGGTGCGGTGGCCCAGGTCGAGCAGGTGGCGGGTGGCGGCCTCGGCGCCGGCCCGGTTGTCGAACGACACCATCGGCACCGGGGACCGGCTGCCGGAACCGACCGCGACCACCGGCACCGAACTGGACAGGTCGGCGAGAGCGCCGACCGCGTCGACCTGTGGGGCGATCACCACGACGCCGTCCACGCCCTGGTCGCGCAGCCGGTCCACGGTCTCCTGCACGGAGCGGCTGTCCAGGGAACGCAGGCTGGCGACGCTGACGAAGTAGTCGGCGGTGCGGGCGGCGCGCTCGATGCCGTCGAGCATCGAGGCGGGCCCGTACAGGATGGAGTCGAAGCTGACCACGCCCAGGGTCCGCGAGCGGCGGGTGACCAGCGCACGCGCGGCCGAGTTCGGCCGGTAGTCGAGTTCGCGGATCGCGGCACGTACCCTCTCCCGGGTGCCCGGCCGCACGTGTGGGGCGCCGTTGAGCACCCGGGACACCGTCTGGTGGGAGACGCCGGCCAGCTTCGCGACGTCCGCCATCACCGGCTGTCTCGCCGCCGAACCAACCGCTTCACTTCCCACGCGCAGCCCCCCTCTGGTGCCCGATCCGACCGTGCGCCACGTCGTCATGCGGCGGCGCCACTGTCTCATGCCTCCACTGTGCAGTGCAGACGTTAGCGCTAACATACGGGCAGGTTCCGGCCCCTCCTGGGCGTGCACCGGCCGTTGATCGCCTGGCCGGCACGCCGGCGAAGAAAGATCGGCAATGCCTTCGCCGTACCGGCCGGAAGCGTTGACAGCTTGTCGAGCGGAGCCCAACACTGTCGCCGTCGACACGTCCGAACGGCCGTGGATCCCGGTGTGTTCGGCAACCGGTGGCGGACGCGGCGACGTTGATGACGAGTCGGTTCCGTGCACCGCCGCGCGACGCAGTCCGGCGGGCCCATCCTTCGCGGCCATCGGTGGCACGAAGGGATCCGCCCCACTCATCGGCAGGACGGATCACCGACGTGAGCTCGCTCCACCCCACCCCCCTGGGACCAGCCGCCTCCGGCGGATCGTCCGCAGGGCGCGCGCCGTCATGCCGGCCCTCTGGCCGACGGTCTCCTGTGGCGTGAGCTGACGGTCCGCCGCGCAGAGTATTGACAACGCGCATCACCTGCCGAAGATTTACCTGAGCATGCCACGTGAGTGATCCTCGAAGGATTGTTAGCGCTAACAGGCAGCCCGGGCAACCCGGTAGGTCCCCCGGCCGACCGGGCGCCACCGGTGCGCAGGCATCCCCGCAGATGGGGAGCGATGGACACACCACGACTCAATGAGAAGCCCCGGCGACCTGCCAAACGCACAGGTCGGCACGTGAAGGGGACTTTGAAACCCACCGGCCAAGGCGAGGACTCCTTCGCCGGCCGATTGACAACTCTTGGAGCGCGCGCTCACGGCAGCACTCGGATGTCATCGCTAACAAAGCCGTGCGACAGCTCCGGTCCGTTCACAATGGAGGTCTCCATGCATAGACGAAGTTCCAGCCCCAGGCACCCCTCTGTGGTGCTCACCACCGTACTTGCGGTCGCGGCGGCACTGGCGGCGATGCTCGTCGCCAACCCGGCTCAGGCGGACACCAGCGGCGCCCTGCGCGGTGCGGGTTCCGGCCGGTGTCTCGACGTGCCGAACTTCGGCCGGGCCGACGGCACGTCCCTGCAGGTCTACGACTGCTCGGGCGGGGCCAACCAGCAGTGGACGTCGACGGCCGGCGACCAGCTGACCGTGTACGGCGACAAGTGCCTGGACGTGCCGGGCCACGCCACC
>NZ_JAQYXB010000638.1:0-362 GCF_036322405.1 Streptomyces sp. SP17BM10
GAGCACCGGCGCACCGCTGCGGCGGGGAAGGCGAGGGCCGCGGGCGAGGAGACGCCCAGCGCAGGAAGTGTCGACGCCGTGCCCACACGGCAGGTCCGCGACCGGGCAGCCTCGTCCCCGGGGACCACGGCGCAGCGTCGCCGTCCCTCGCCCGCGAGGTCCCGGACCCCGACGCCGAGATCCCCGACCGCTTTGGCACCGTGGGCCCATCGCGCGGCAAACTGCCCCAACTCAGCACCCCCCCCCGCAACACCCCCGCGCGCTCCTCCACCCTCAACCAGAGCGTCGCGCGTTCTGCCGTGGGCCCTCGCGAGCAGCGCCGCCTCCACCCGCGCCGCAGCCGCCGGCGCCGGGGCCGCCGC
>NZ_JAQYXB010000639.1:0-297 GCF_036322405.1 Streptomyces sp. SP17BM10
CACGGCCTACACCCTTACCCCGGGACAACCACCGCCCGGGCTGGACTACCTTCCTGCGTCACCCCATCGCTCACCTACTACCCCGTTGGGTCACCGGCTCCACCACTTCCCTTTGCCCGAAGGCTCCGGGACGGCTTCACGGGCTTAGCATCAAGAGGTTCAGCGTTGGCGCTTCAAAGCGGGTACGGGAATATCAACCCGTTGTCCATCGACTACGCCTGTCGGCCTCGCCTTAGGTCCCGACTTACCCTGGGCAGATCAGCTTGACCCAGGAACCCTTGGTCAATCGGCGCAAGA
>NZ_JAQYXB010000640.1:0-277 GCF_036322405.1 Streptomyces sp. SP17BM10
CGGGACAACCACCGCCCGGGCTGGACTACC
Organism: Streptomyces sp. SP17BM10; assembly: GCF_036322405.1. NCBI lineage: Bacteria > Bacillati > Actinomycetota > Actinomycetes > Kitasatosporales > Streptomycetaceae > Streptomyces > Streptomyces sp. SP17BM10. Next base: position 31 of record NZ_JAQYXB010000640.1, read on the forward strand.
TTCCTGCGTCACCCCATCGCTCACCTACTGCAGACTTGGACCGGCGGCTCCACCACTTCCCTTTGCCCGAAGGCTCCGGGACGGCTTCACGGCCTTAGCATCATCTGGTTCAGCGTTGGCGCTTCAAAGCGGGTACGGGAATATCAACCCGTTGTCCATCGACTACGCCTGTCGGCCTCGCCTTAGGTCCCGACTTACCCTGGGCAGATCAGCTTGACCCAGGAACCCTTGGTCAATCGGCGCAAGA
>NZ_JAQYXB010000641.1:0-322 GCF_036322405.1 Streptomyces sp. SP17BM10
GCTCTCTTCACCACTGCCCGCCCCCCCGATGCCGCCTGTGGGCCTCCCACTGACCCCCCGAAGCCCCGCGCCCCCAGCCCCCCCTCAAGCTCCCCCAAGCCCCCCACCCCCCCCCACCCCCCCCCCCCCCACCCCCCCCCCCACCCCACACCCCCCCCCACCCCCCACCCCCCCCCCCCCCCCCCCCCCACCCACCCCCCCCCCCCACCCCCCCCCCCACACCCACCCCCACCCCCCCCCCCACAACAACACAACCACCAACCCCACACCCCACCCCCCCCCCCCACAACCAACCACACACCCAACCCCCCACACCCACAAA